>CAZOOU010000259.1:0-2132 GCA_964581495.1 uncultured Haloferacaceae archaeon | reverse complement strand
CGGTCGATTCCGTTTCAGTACGGCATCTGGGGCGCGGAGTTCGGCACGAAAGTGATCGTCGTCAACACCGCGCTGAAAATCGTCTTTATTTCGATCACGGTCGTCACTATACTGGCAGTGTAGTCTCGAAGGAGTGGGTGGGTAGACGGTGAGCCGTTAGTTGGTCTGCTCGACGCGCCAGGTGGTCGCGCCGGTGTACGACCAGCGTTCGATCGACAGATCGTCGACCGACTCCTGGAGTTTGACGATCAACGCGCCGATCTCTTTCGACGAGAGACCGACATCGTCAGCGATGAACTTGCTTTTGAAGTACATCTCGCCGTCCTCGACGCGGTCGCGGAGGTAGTCGGCGAGTCGCTCGTCTTTCGATCGTGTCTCGGTGGCGTCTTCAGTCGAAATGGATTGTGGTGTAACACTCATTGTCAGTTGTTGGTGTGGTTGTGTCCGACGAGCAGTGCGATCAAGTTCAATGCGATCAGGCCAATGACGATGTGGCCAGTCTGGGGCCCCAAGCCACCGGACAAAAGGGGCAGATACACCAGCGGCAACAGAATCGCCGACCAGAAGCTTACGCGTCTGATCGTCGCTCTGATTGCATTCGTGCCCTGCCGGGCGAACGCTGCCGCGGAGTCGACATTTCCGCTCGTGTTCTGTCCGTGATTTGGCGTGAGGTTCTTCATCAGTTGGTCACCGTCTGAGTACACCATGGAGCCAGATACCCATATAATACGACGAGCATTGCCGTCGATTTAGACTCTTTATCGGCGGGGTAGCAACCGTTTAAAACCTTTTACAACTCGCTCAGAAACGCTTAGACGTTTTAGTATTGCTTCTCAGACGTTTTCTTCGATATCAAGAAATGTGGGACAGTAGCAGACAGCTCGCGCCGGCGGTCGACCAAGTGGCGTCGTCACCGAGCCGATCTACGGACTTGCTGGTGGCGCGCGGTCGTGTGTCGAGACGAAACGGAGGGCGGTCAGCGCGAGTCCGGGTCGATGGGGGTGCCGTCCTCGGTGGGTGGGGCGACAGCGTCGACGATGGTTTCGACATCCGGTTCGCGCACCGTCACGTCGACGGTGATGTCGCCGAGCTCGTCGGGGTTGCCGACCGCGAAGTTGACGACGCCCTCGAAGGCGGCCTGTTTTTTCAGTGCGAAGGAAAACGAGTCGTCGCCGGCGTGTTTGAAAAACTCCCGGCGGGCTGTGTCGAGAATCTCCTGTTCGTGGAGGACGTCCGAAAACGGTTCGAGGGTGTGGGTTTCGGCGACGAGCCGGCCGGGTTCGTGGCTGAACTCGGCGTTGGGAAACACGTTGCTGACCGCATCCTCGACGCGGTCGGTGACCTCGGTTGGTTCGACTGGGGCCTCGATTCGGACGTCGATGCTGTAGATCATTGGGTCGAATCCACGTTCGGCGACTCCAAAAGGAGTTCGTGTGCGCGGGCGCGGAACGCATCGAGCGAATCGGTGTTGTCGACGCGGTAGTCGGCCGTCTCCATCACCTCACCCATCCCAAAGTCGAGTTCGCGCTGGTCGCGGGCTCGCAGGGCTTCGAGGTCGCCATCGGAGGCATCGCGGCCGCGGTCGGCGAGTCGCTCGGCCCGGAGGTCGAACGGAGCCTCAACGGAGACGATCTCGAAATCCGCGCCGAACGCCTCGCGGAAGGCTTCGACTTCGACCATCGACCGCAGGCCGTCGACGACCACGGTGTCGCTGTCGGTCGTCTCGACGGCCTCGCGGACCATCGGCAGCGAGCGTTCGGCGATCGCCGCGGGGCCGTTTTCGTCGCGGAGGGCTTTGGCAACCGTGCCGTGGTTGTCGGCGGGGTCGAGGCCGCGATCACGGCAGGCCTGGCGGATCACATCGCCCATCGTGACGACTGGGATTTCGTGTTCGCGGGCGACCGCCGCCAGCTCGCCTTTGCCGCTGCCGGCGAGGCCGACAGTTCCGAGTACTCTCATACCCCGGCGTAGTTGGGTCGATGACTTAGATGTAGCCCTTCTTCGACGGGGTCGAACCCAAACGGCTTTGTACGTTATTGGTCGACCATTCGGTGAGGGCACGTAGCTCAGTCTGGATAGAGCGTCGGACTTCTAATCCGACGGTCGTGGGTTCGAATCCCATCGTGCCCGTT
>CAZOOU010000258.1:0-2139 GCA_964581495.1 uncultured Haloferacaceae archaeon | reverse complement strand
AGCAACGCACCGCCCTGGAAGTTGGCGACGTAGATGGCGACCGTTGCGACGAACACGCCAGTCACCTGCAGCGGCGTCAGAAACTGACCTAAAAAGACGACCTCGATTGGGAGCACGAAGACGGGGACGATCTTGTTGATCGGCGCGACATACGAGACATCCCCGATTGCCAACGCTCTGAGAAACGCGATCATCGCTGCCGCAATCGTCACAACCGTCAGCGCGAGAATCCCGATCTCGGAGAGCCCGAACCGCCAGAGCGCGCTGAGGGCGTCGCCGAAACCGACACGCACGCCGAGAATCGGCAGATACCACGCCAACGCGAAGACGTTGATGATAACTGTCAGCGTCGCGGCCGTATACCCCACGAACGCCTGTTTCAGATAAAAGAGATACACGCCCCAGATCACGGCCGCAATGATTGCGTAGCCGATGCCCGGGTCCATTGTAAAAATTAACAATGTATGTTGTAATCAAACGTTCGATCCGATAGGTAGGACCCAAGAGCTGTCGACGACGTGGCCGAACAGCCGACAGTTACGGCGAAATAATGAACTCGACGGATTTGATGACTGCCAGGACGATAAGCGCGTAGTTCAGCAGCGTCGAGACCAGCGCGTACGCCGTGAGTCGACCGACCGGATACCGAGAGAGGCCGGCCGGGATGAAAATGAAGCTGCCGACGTAGGGAACGAGGTTCGTCACGAACACACCCACGCCGCTGTAGCGGCGAAACAGCTGGTCGGCTCGGTCGGCCTGTGCGTCCGAAATCGACAGCCAGCGATTCGACTGGAGCGCTTCGAGCCCGTACTGTCTGGCGACGTAGTAGACCGCCAGCTGGCCGGCGACGTAGCCGACCGACGCAACCACGATTGCGAGACCGATCTGCCAGCTCGTGTCTCCGGTCGCAAACACGTAGCCCGGCAACATAACCGATGTCGGCAGCGGTTTGCCGACAATCGCTCCCTTGAGGACAAACACCACGAACAGCGCGGGCAGCCCGATCGCCTGGACGACCGCCAGAACCGCCTCAATGAACGTGCCTATCATGAACTGGGTGACCGATCAAACCGCCAACTCTCAGCGTCGACCGTGGACGTAGGTTTGTTCGTGGTCGGGAAACACGTCGTCGACCGCCTCGGCGCCGTGGCGCTCGACAAGCAGCGTTCGCAGTTCGTCTTCGTAGTCGGCTTTTTGGACCGTCTCGCTGGGGCCGACTTCGACCTCGAAGGTGGCCTCGACGAGTCGGTCGACCGCATGGCGGCCAAATCCTGAGAGCGGTGCGATGTAGTCGACGCCAAAGCGATCCTCGATGCTCTGGGCGCTCGCCCGCGAGACGTTCGGCACGCGGTCGTCCCGCCGAGTGCCGTCGGCGATGGCCGCAACGTCGAGTTCGGCCGCCCGTTCGAGCGCGTGATCGTGGGCCTGTTGGATCCCGTTGCGTGGAAAGCCGTCGTCGGCCATTCGGTCGACGGCCCGCTCAGCGACCTCGCGGTCGAGCGACAACGTCTCGAACGGAAACCCAAGCGCGTCGGCCGCGCGGTCGGCGTGCTGCCAGTCGTCAGTGAGCTCGAACGTCGCAGTGACGAGCCTGACGTCGTAAAACTCCTCTAAAAGGAGGGCGGCAAGCGAGGAGTCTTTCCCGCCGCTGTACAGCAGTGCGAGCTCCATTCGTTACCGTCTGCTGATGTCGAACGATTTCGATTCGGGCTGGAGCTCTTTCAGCAGGGCTTTCATCTGGTCTTCGTCGATTCGATCTTGGACCCGGCCGCTGCGCGCGAGCGCGATGATCTGCTGTTCGACCTGTTCGGCGAACTGGGGTTTCGACATCTGGACGGCGTTGAGTCGCTGGCGGGCCCCGTCGGTGAGATGCTGTTTCAGCAGGGCCTCCTTTTGGGCTTCGGCCTGCTGTTGGGCGGCCTCTTGGGCCTCTTGGTCCTGCGGCGACCCACCCTGTTGGCGCTGTTCGAGCTCTTTTCGCTTCTGTTCGCGAAGCTCTTCGAGTCGGTCGTCGTCGGGGCTGTTGCTCATACCTAGAGAGTTTCGTTGCGCTCCAAAAACGGTTTCGGAGCCGCCGAAATGGAAAACAGTCTACGCGTAGCGTTCGAGTTCCGGCCGGTCGAGCGACTCGAAGACGTC
>CAZOOU010000257.1:0-2149 GCA_964581495.1 uncultured Haloferacaceae archaeon | reverse complement strand
GTCCGCGAGAAAATGATCGGCGAGACGCGCAAACAGGTCGACACGACCGGCGAGCTCGTCGAACTCGCGCTCCACGACGCCCTCGTTGATGTGATCAGCGTCGGCCAGTTCGATTTCGAACAGCGGCTCGCCGACGCCGACAAGCCCGTCACCATCGTGTTTACCGGCGTCAACGGGGTGGGCAAAACCACCTCGATCGCCAAGCTCTCGGAGTATTTGGGTGACCGCGGGTACAGCTCGGTGCTGGCCAACGGTGACACCTACCGTGCGGGCGCGAACGAACAGCTGCAGAAACACGCCGAAAACGTCGACCGCAAAATCATCACCCACGAGCAGGGTGGCGACCCGGCCGCGGTGATCTACGATGCGGTCGAGTACGCCGAGGCAAACGACGTCGATGTCGTGCTTGGCGATACGGCGGGGCGGCTCCACACCAGCGACGACCTGATGTCGCAGTTGGCCAAAATCCACCGCGTTGTCGACCCGGATCTGACGCTGTTTGTCGACGAGGCCGTCGCCGGCCAGGATGCGGTCATGCGCGCCCAAGAGTTCAACAACGCCGCCGAGATCGACGGCACCGTGCTGACGAAAGCCGACGCCGACTCGTCGGGCGGCGCGGCGATCTCGATTTCGTATGTGACCGGCAAGCCCATTCTCTTTTTAGGAACCGGGCAGGGCTACGAGGATATCGAGCCGTTCGAGCCCGAACAGCTGGTCGACCAACTGCTCGGCGCGGAGTAGCCACCCGCTACCACCGACAGCGCAGTTTCTCCCACCGGGTAGCCCGTTGGGTATAACCAGGCTACTGACCGAGCGAGACGAGCGACACGTTGATTATTCTGATCGCACAAGTTATCAGTACGTGAGTAACGGGATGGCGATGGTCGACACACTCGACGAGCTGATCGACGAGGTCGAACCCTCGAACAAGACACTGCTGTTGCTGAACGTGACCGATACCGCAGTCGAGCCACAGCGTCGGCTGTTAGAACGTGTGTTCGATTCACAGACCGTCGACGTGTCGACCAGAAAGCTCCCGGAGGGCGAGGAGAATCTCGTCTGTCTGGTCGAACACAGCGAGGTCATCGCAGCCTCGCCGTGGGACGAACTCAAAGAGTCGTTTCTGTTGGTCAACACGGATCGGTACCGAACCGGGACCAAACAGATCGAAACCGGCTCGTTTCCGGATGTGCTGACGGGCCTCGACGACATCGAGTTCAGGGTTCGAGGGTATCCCGCCTCGAACAAAGAAAAGCTGCTGTTGGTGGTGATCTCGCGGTTCATCGAGTTCGAGGCCCTGTCAGCAGGCCACGGAGAGTTCGATGCCTCCTTTCAGCTGTTGTCGCGGATCGACGACGAACACGGCACCCGCCGGGTGTACGACTGGCTCGCCGACAGCGACGTCTCGGCGCACGTGTATGGCGTCCAAGACGGCTCGACAGTCGTCGACGAGCTCGATCTCACGGTGCATGCCAACGACGACCCCGAACTTCGGCGGCTCTGGTTCGTGGTGTACAAACCGCCCGCCGGAATCGACGCCCGCCACATCGCACTGGTTGCCAAAGAGACGGGGCCGAACGTCTGGCGCGGGCTGTGGACGTATGATCCCGAGCGTGTCGACCGCGTCCACCGCTACGTTCGGGCGAACTTCTGAGAGCCGTTAGTGGAGCCGGCTGAACGCGTCGCTGAGCTTGCTGTCCGAGAAGCTCTCGACCGTGTCGGCGATTTCGGCTTCCATATCGGCCATTTTTGATTCGAGTTCCGAAAACCGGTCCTCGCTGGCCAGCTCGCGGGAGGAAAACTCCGCGGTGAGCACTTCGTACTTTTCGGCCAGCTGGTTGTACTCGGCGATCAGATCCTCGTACTGTTTGATCGCCAGCGCGCGGTCGACCGCGTCGACAAGTTCATCTTCGGAGACGGGTTTGGTGAGATAGCCGTCACACGGCATCTCGACGAGATCGATATCCGGATCGACCGCAGTAATCATAATCACCTGAAAATCCATCTCCCATTTGTCGATGTGCTCGATGACGACATCGCCCGACATGCCCGGCATTCGGCGGTCGACCAACACGAGATCGACCTCGTTTTGATCGAGTTCCATCAGCGCAGCCCCACCGCTCAGTTCGACGATCGTGTTGTAGTCGTC
>CAZOOU010000256.1:0-2163 GCA_964581495.1 uncultured Haloferacaceae archaeon | reverse complement strand
GCCCGACAGGGCTCCTGCATCGTTTCTTCCGAGCCCTGAGTCGCGTCGCCCACGGCGGGTACCCCGTCGTCTCGCTGTCCGTCCTGGGTCGTCATCGCTGCTTCTGCTTGCGAGTCTCGTGGCTCCTCGTTGTCACAGGAGCGACACAGCCACAGCTCGCCTTCCGTGTGCATTATCGACCCACACGCGTCACAGAATTGCATATGAGGGAGCCGTACACGGCTGTTGGATATATGTGTTAATGTCCGATCTGTCGTGGATTGTAGGCACCTACTCGCACAACCACCCGTAGCGTGTCGAAGGCACTCGTCATATCTACCGTGAGGCCACGACAACGTACGTCTCCGGTCGCTCGACCGCACGGTCGACGCTGAAATCTGCGGTTTTGAGGGCTTCGACCACTGTCGACAGCTGGTGTCGTTCAGCAACTGGTGGGCCTGCCTCACCCCGACCCGCCGCCGACCAGTCGACGAAAACGACGGGACTGTCGGGTCGAAGCACGCGGTGGAGTTCGGCCAGCGTCGCCGCGAGCGGCAGTTCGTGAACCGTCATCGTCGAGACCGCAGCGTCGACCGAGTGGTCGACAAACGGCAGCGAGTCGGTCGAACTCTCGACGAGTTCGACGTTGGCGGGGACTCCGTTCTTGCTGAACAGCTCGTGCATCGCCGGCTGGATGTCGACCGCCGAGATGCGGTCGACAAACGGAGCCAGCTCGCGGGTATAAAACCCGGTCCCGCTGCCGAGGTCGACGAGATGGCTCGTCTCGCCGTCGAGCGCGCCAACGAGTTCCTCGCGAGAACAGAACCGATACCGGCTCGGGTCCTCAAGACGGTCGGCTTTCGCTGGATCAAACGTATGAAATCCCATACGGTAGATGTGGACGGCAACGACATCGCTCTGGCGGTCGAGGAGTCAATAGTGTCGAAGTCGCCACACCGAAACAAAACAAGCCTAGGCCGGAATTCGAATCCGGGCTCTCGTCCTTACCAAGGACGCGCTTTACCAGGCTAAGCTACCCAGGCACGCAAACAATCGTAGACCGGATATGCTTTTACGCGTTTCGATCTTACGCCGCCGGGCGATTTTCGCCTACCGCTCGCTTGCCGATGAGGGGACACGTCCGTCGACCTCATCCGACAGCTCCGAAAGGCGGCTCACCGTCGCGTCCGAAACCACGCTGTCGGCCGTCGACAGCTCCCGGCCCTCACTGCGGGCGAGATCGGCCGCAAACGACAACAGCTCCTCGGAGGGGTCGGCGTCGACGGCGGTCACGCCGGCCCGCACCGCCAGCGCGTAGATGTCGGCCTCCAGATTGCGGTCAAGCGACGCGGAATCGGCGTCCGGACGGCGGCCCAGTGTCTGATCGCGGCCGAACGACTGGACGGTCTCGACGGCCGCCGCCGAGGCGGCGGTTCGCGCCAGTAAATAAAAGCCGCGGGAGACGAACACGTCGGCCGCCAGAATGTCGACGTCCGCATCGATCACGTCGGCGGTAGTCTCGGCCCACGGCTCGTCGTGAGCAATCGTTCGGGTGAGCCGGAGGCCTTCATAAATGAGTTGAACGCCCGCAGCCCGCTCGGCCAGCCCGTCGAGGTCGACTGCGGGCTGGCTGGCCTGGGCACTCAGAAAGACGAGGACGCCCGGAGCCATCGACGTCTCCGCGAGTCGATCGAACAGCACCTCACGGAGCTGCTGGGGCTCAATATCCGCCACCACCTCCCGTGCTGCGGTCCGCGCCCGCGCGGCAGTATCCATCTATTACTAATAACATTGGAACAGTCAAAGACCTTTGGAAACGGCCTACAGTTGGAGGTCCCCAGGAGCCGGCGGCATCGACCGTTTGTGCTCGCTGGCCGCGACCAACTCTTCGACGCGCTCGATTGCCTCGCGGTCGACGCCCTCCAACTGGCGGACCGTGGCGGCCGTCGACAGCGGGCCGTCGATATGCAGCGCCAAAATCGCATCCAGGTGGTCGTAGCCCAGCCCCATTTCCTCGGCGTCGGTCTGGCCGCTCCACATCCCCGCGGTCGGCGTCTGCATCACCAGATCGTGGTCGACGCCCATGTACGCCGCCAGCTGGCGGACCTGCTGTTTATACAGCCCGCCGATGGGATTGCAGTCGACGGCCTGGTCGCCGTACTTGGTGAAGTAGCCCGTCATCGC
>CAZOOU010000255.1:0-2163 GCA_964581495.1 uncultured Haloferacaceae archaeon | reverse complement strand
GGTTCGATATCGTCGAAGTCAACGACCGCGACGACGGCCAGGCCGCCGCGCTGGCGGGCAAACTCCTCCGGACGTTCGTCTTTGCGCATGCGGCCGGCGTCGACGGTTCGTAGACCGGATGCCGCCGACATGTCTTTTTCAGAACGCGGTCCACCCGCCGTCGACTGGGATGTTCGCGCCGGTGATGTACGACGCCTCGCTGGAGGCGAGAAAGGCCGCAAGCGGGGCGATTTCTTCAGGCCGTCCGTGCCGATCCATCGGCGTTTTTTGTTCGATAAAGCTGTAAAATCGGTCGTCTTCGAGCAGGTCTTCGGTCATCGGCGTTTCGACAAAGCCCGGACAGATACTGTTGACGCGGACGCCCTGGTCGGCGTAGTCGATAGCGACCTGCTGGGTGAAGTTGACCACCCCACCTTTGGCTGCCGAATACGAAGCCGCCCCCTCACCGCCGACTAATCCGTAGATCGAGCCGAGATTGATGATGCTCCCCTCGCTTTCTTTGAGATGCGGCAGCGCGGCTTTCGTCCCGTGCATGACGCCATCGAGGTTGGTTTCGAGGACGGTTTCCCACTCGTCGAGGCGCATCTCTTCGACCGAGGTTTCGCTGGCAACCCCTGCATTGTTCACGATCACGTCGAGCCCGCCGAACTCCTCGACGGTCCGGTCGACGAGATTCGCCACCTGGTTGTACTCCCGGACGTTGCACTGTTCGAACCGACAGCCCAGCTCGTCGGCCGTCGACGCGCCAGCGTCTTCGTCGATATCCGCGATCGTGACTGTCGCACCGTCGTCGAGAAACCGCTCGGCGATTGCTCTCCCGATGCCGGTCGCGCCACCCGTGACGATGGCTATTTTGTCATCGAGCATACGTGTCGAGCGTTCCACCAGTAACAGCAAAGTAGTTCGGATCGGCCGCATTCGCGACTCGTCACGGTCTGAACCGGTCAGTCGCTGCGCTTGTGGGGACAGTTAAGGACTGAACTGTCGTATGAGTTACTCGACAGAACTGCGCTCGACCGCATCGTCCCGACTCGTCGTCGACCAGCGCGTTGCAGTGTCGAACTCAGTAGACAGCAGACCGCCTGACAGACCACTGCTGTGAGCGCCATAGTCACTCCAATTCGTGTCATCCTCATCCACTCAAAAAACCGCGGATGCCGCCGAGTCGACCGCAGCCAGCCAGTGGCACTCGAAACCAGTCGAGGCCGTATACGACGGCCTAGAAACCTCCGAACAGGGACTCGACCGGTCGACTGCCCGGGAACGACTCGAACATGAAGGCCCAAACGAGATCGAGGCGGGCGAGGAGATCTCGCCGCTGGCTATCCTGCTCGAACAGTACTCGTCGGTGTTGATCTGGATTCTCGTTGTGGCTGCTGGTGTCATGTGGTTCGTCGGCCATACGCTCGATGCCGCCGTGATTGCGGGCATCGTGGTCTTTATTACGATTTTCGGGTTCGTTCAGGACTACCGGGCTGAACAGAGCATTCAGGCGCTCGAAGAGCTCTCGACGTCCTACGCGCTCGTTCGGCGTGGCGGCGAAAAACGGGAGGTCGATGCCACAACAGTCGTCGCTGGCGACGTGTTCTTTGTCGAACCGGGCGACATCATCCCCGCGGACGCTCGACTACTCGAGGAATCGAATCTGGCGGTCGACGAGTCCGCGCTCACTGGCGAGAGCGCGAGCGTCTCGAAAACCGTCGGCACGGTCGAGGAGTCGACTGCGCTTGCCGAGCGCGACAACATGCTGTACAAGGACACCGTCGTCGAGCGCGGCTCCGGAATGGCGGTCGTCGTCGAGACAGGCCCCGAAACCGAGATGGGCCAGATTGCGACCGCACTCGAAGCCGCCGAAGACCGCGACACGCCGTTTCAGGCCGAGATGGATCGACTGGGAACAGTCATCGCCGTCGCGGTGGTGAGCGCGGTCGGCATCATCGCGGTCGCCGAACTCGTCGTCGGCGACACCCCGCCGTTCGAGGTGTTTTTGACTGCTGTCGGGATCGCCGTCTCGGCGGTTCCAGAGGGGTTGCCGGCAGTGGTCACCCTCTCGCTTGCCCTTGGTGCCCGGCGGATGGCCGACCACAACGCGCTGGTTCGGCGGCTCCCGATCGTCGAGGCACTTGGCTCGGTCGACGTCATCTGTACGGACAAAACCGGCAC
>CAZOOU010000254.1:0-2190 GCA_964581495.1 uncultured Haloferacaceae archaeon | reverse complement strand
ACGTGCTGTGTGGTCGTTTGAGTGTGTTTCGGGATCAGTATCGTCCGTTTCAGTGTCCTCCGTCTCAGTTTCGGACCCGTCGTGTTCGGTCTCGGACGTAGGGTCGGCACTGTCGACGTCGTACGATTTCGCAACGTCCTGCAGTGACTCGATTCCCTCGACAACGGTTTCGAACATATCCATCTCACGTGTTCGGTAGCTGGTGACCATTCGGTAGGCAACCGGGTAGGCAATCGCGGCGGCAATCGCTGCGAGAATCAGGTTGCCAACCCAGAGCCGTATCAGGACATTGCGGCCGTCGTCCAGCGTCACCGCGCCGCCGTCGAACCCCTCGACAGGACCCAACAGAAAGAATCCGAGGCTGATACTGGCCGCATAGACGCCCCACTTGACGACCGGATTTAACACGAGCACCGAGGCAAACAGCGCGATCTTGTTGATTCGTTCGAAGAGATATGCAAGAGCGACGAACACTGCCAGGCCGACGCCGAGCGTCGGCAGCATCGTGATGAACACACCGAGCGCGAAGCTCCCGGCGACCTCTCTGGTACTGTACTCCTGGGTGAACGATTTCCGAAGTTCGTCCCGAACCCGGTCGACGTATCCGTTCACCCGGTTGCGCATATCAGAGTAGACATCGGTCAGGACAAAAGTATGTGGGGATCCACAGCGGGTGGTATGTAGCTTGTGAGTAGTCGACGACTGTCTGGCCAACAACCCCATGACCGTTGCTGCCGTCTGGTTTTCAACGCGCCCTCGTGTGACCTACGCTTTCGCCACCCTGTCGACCCATCCCGACGCCACACGAGACGTACGGAAACTGCCATGAGTGTACATCACCGCTACGCTGTGGCTCGCTGGCTCGGCTTGTGTGTCAGCCGACAGCGACCACAGTACCGTATCCCCCATCCGTTTGTACCGACCGCCCGTTCGAGCCCAATCGACAGCGAGGTCGACCAATGACTGACTCAGCCTCGCTTGCGTCGGTGTTGTCTAGGCTCGAACAGTGGCATCTCGTCGTCGTCTCGAACCGCCAACCGTACCGTCACACGTTTGAAAACGACGAAATCGTCGTCGACCGACCCGCTGGCGGGCTGACTGCCGGCCTCGATCCGGTCGTCCAACAAACCGACGGCACCTGGGTTGCCTGGGGTGACGGCGATGCCGACCGAGAAGCGATCGACGACGGAGATTCCGTCCGCGTCCCGCCCGAGGATCCGGCCTACACGCTCAAACGCGTCTGGCTCTCGGCGTCTGCCGTCGCCGACTACTACTATGGGTTCAGCAATCGCGTGCTGTGGCCGCTGTCACACGGCCTGACAGCGTATCTCACCTTCGAGGACCGCCACTGGGAGCGGTACCGAGAGGTCAACAAGCAGTTCGCCGACAGCGTTGTTGCAGCCATCGAAACCGACAACACCGGCGACAGCGACGACAGTAGCGACACAGCCGACCCCGAGAACACAGTTGTCTGGTTCCAAGACTACCATTTCGGGCTTGCCCCGCAGTTCGTTCGAGAGGCAGTCGGCGAGGAGGTCCTCCTGAGTCACTTTTGGCACATTCCGTGGCCCGAACGCGAGGTGTTTCGGGACTGTCCACATCAGAGCGAGCTGCTCAGAGGACTCTTGGCCAACGATCTGGTCGGCTTTCATATCCCGCGCTACTGTGCGAACTTCCTGGACTGTGTGGCCACGATCCTCCCGGATGCCTCGGTCGACTGGGAGGCGTGGACAGTCTCGCTTGCAGGCCACGAAACGCGGATTCGGTCGTTCCCGATGGGCGTCGACACCGCCGGCATCGCCGAGCATGCCGCCGCCCCCGACGAGGGGTTTTGGAGTCGGTTCCGCGAAGACCACGGCATTCCCGACGACCAGCAGGTTGCGGTCGGCATCGACCGGCTGGATTACACGAAAGGGATTCCCGAACGCCTTGCAGCCATCGAGCAACTGCTGGAGACCGAACCCAACTGGCGCGGGGAGTTCACCTATGTCCAGAAGGCGACGCCGAGCCGCACGGAGATTCCCGAATACCGCGAACTCGGCCGACGGGTCGACCGTGCCATCGAGCAGGTCAATGATCGCTTTGGGACCGACGACTGGCAGCCAGTTGTCGAAATCGACGACTATCTCTCCGAAGAGGCGCTGTACGGGCTGTGTCGACACAGCGATCTCGCCATTGTCAGCCCGCTGG
>CAZOOU010000253.1:0-2197 GCA_964581495.1 uncultured Haloferacaceae archaeon | reverse complement strand
GGGCTAATAGAGGCGAGATCAATCGGTGTCTCCGGCGGCGGCGCGATGGTGCCGTTGGTCTCGACGGTGATGTGGTAGCCGCGCTCGGAAAGTCGATTTATAAGCGTCACTGCCTCGTCGTGAATGAGTGGCTCGCCGCCCGTGAGCACGACGTGGTTGGCGTTGCATTCTGCGACGCGGTCGATGATCTCGTCGAGATCCATCCAGGCGTGGGTCGGCTCCCAGGAGGTGTGGTACGAATCGCAGAACCAACACCGGAGGTTGCAGCCACTTGTTCGGATAAAAACGCTGGGAACTCCTGCGAGGACGCCCTCGCCCTGGAGGGATTCGAACAGTTCGTTGATCGGCAGTGCAGGGCCGTCGACATTGCTGGTCGACTCGCTGTCGACGGCTGGGTCGGAGCTAACAGGCATCTTACTGGCAGCTACTCAGCTCGGCGGTTTCGCTCACGTCGGCCGAAACCTCGGTGACGCTGTCGGGCAGCGCCTCGATCAGTTTCTGTTCGAGCACTACCGCCATCACCTCGGCGGTGGGTGGAGCCTCTAGGACGACCACCGCGTCGCCGTCGCCCGACTCCTCGAAGGCCTCGATCAGTGGGTCGCCCTCCTGGAGCAGGAACATATGATCCCACTCGTCGATAATATCGGTCACGTCGCCTTTGTCGACGACCCAACCCTCTTTTGTGAGTTCACCAGAGATTGCCACCGAGATTTCGTAGTTGTGGCCGTGTGGCCGGCTGCATTTGCCGTCGTGGTGGAGAATCCGGTGGCCCGCGCTCACCCGAATCGGGCGGTCGCGACCGACGTGAATCGTCCGTACGCCGGCCTGTGAGACGAGTGAGTGTTCCAGAGATAATCGTTGAGGCATATCACGGGCTTACTCAGGAGGATATATAAATCTGCACTGTTGGTCGTGGCCGACGGAGAGTTCAGTCGTGGAACGTTTCGAGGATTTCGAGGTCTCGCGGTGTTTTCATGAACTCGCTGGTCTTCCGGTCGTTGCCGCAGTAGGGACACTCGAACTGCTCGAACGGTGCCGGGAGATCGGTCGGATTTGCTTCCCAGATTTCCGCACAGTCGGGACATACCAGTTGGATCCACGCTTCGTGCATAGTCGACTCAGAACCGTTCCCTGGCTTTTAGTTTGGTTGTCAGTGCGATGGATTTTCGGATACCGCGACGGAGCAGTCCGCCGGTGTTCGGCACCCCTTCGCCCTCGTCGTACGTGAGCCCGCGGACGACGACCATCGGCGTCCGCTGGTCGGTTTGTCCAAACAGCAGCGCGGAGCCGGCAGTCACCTCGTCGGCGATGAGGTCGACGCCGCCGAGCTTCGGGCGGTCGAACAGATCCTGGCCGCCGAAGTCACTGTCGACGGCCTCTATCCCCGAACAGCCAACGGCGAGATCGAGCGTCCCGGCACCCATCAGCTCCGAGTCGGCGATAACGACGGCGACCTCGGTGCCGGTCGCCTCGTAAATCTCCTCGCGAATCCGCCGTGCACTCGCGTCGGCGTCCGCCGGCAGCAGCGTCATCATCCCCTCCGGTGAGTTCGACCAGTCGACGCCCGCGTTCGTACAGAGCCGCCCATTTCGCTCCGTGACAAGCAGCGATCCCGTGTTTTCGAGCGCTGTCCGGGCCATCTCAGGGTCGGCTGCATGGTCGAGTAGCAACGCTTCGCCAACTGCCGCAACCGGAATCGCACCGAGCACCTCGCTTTCGTCGTAAATAACGGCGACCTCGGTGGGATCGATGCCGGTGAGTGCGGCCACGCGACGGTCGCGGTCGGTGACGTCGACCGCGTCGGCCTCGACTGTTCGCTCTTCGGCCAGCGAGACCACTTTCGAGGTGATGGCGACAACGTCGTCGTCCTCCAGCGGGTGGGTTTCTGCGGTTGCGGAGAGTATTCGGTCGGCTAGGTCGTCGCCCGGTTCGACGAGTCCGATATCGATGCCAGTGAACGTGAGCTGCGTCATGGTGTGGTGTCGGCTGCTGGCCTGCGGTGGCTGGCAAGCGCGTCATATCGGCTGGTCGACTCAGGTTGTCCGAGACCACCTCTCGATACGACCGATCGGTGGTGCACTGTTGTTCCGAGCGGATCGTCTGGGGCTGTCGGTCGCATACGCCGCAGTTCATCTGTTTGCTCACTAAGTTTACTGGCCATCTAGTAATGGCGGGCTACGTTGGTCTGTCTGGTCGC
>CAZOOU010000252.1:0-2222 GCA_964581495.1 uncultured Haloferacaceae archaeon | reverse complement strand
GAGATCACCCAGCAGAACCACGAGAAAATCGACAGCTGGCTCGACGAGGTCGGCTCCTCGCCCGACGAACTGACCGTCCAGCAGTCCTAACACCAGATGAGCACCGAAACGAATCCCCCCGATCTGACCGGCGGCGGCAGCGATAGCGTCACAGCCGACACGGAGCGCAACAAGCGCGTCCGTCGACTGCTGTTCGGCTGTGCGGCGATCACCGTGGCGACGACGCTGGCGATCTTTTTCGTCCTGATCGACAACGCCGCGAGCTACTTTTTCGGTGCCAAACTAACCGAACTGCTGCTCGGTGCGAACATCGAGCGAACGGTGACGTTCACCGAGTTCTTCACCGGCACGCGGTGGGCTCCGGATCACTCGACGCCCGCACACGGCGCGCTACCAATCATCTTCGGGACGCTCGCGGTCACCGTCGGCGCGGCGTTCATCTCGATTCCCATCGGGACGGCAACCGCACTCTACATCTCCGAGTACGCCTCGACGGGCGTCCGAAGCAAGCTGAAACCAACCCTCGAAATCCTGGCAGGAATTCCCACCATCGTCTACGGCTACTTCGCAATCGCCTTTATTAACCCGGTGGTGCTCGGCCCAATTGCCGAGCGACTGTTCGGGATCAACATCGGTCGCTACAGCATGCTGTCGGGGATGATCGTCGTCGGCATTATGACGATCCCGATGGTGTCGTCGATCAGCGAGGACGCCATGCAGGCCGTGCCCGACGAACTCCGCAACGGAGCCTACGCGCTGGGCGCAACCAAGTACGACGTGTCGACGAACGTCGTCGTTCCGGCGTCGCTCTCCGGTATTTTTGCCTCCTACATTCTGGCCGTCTCCCGTGCCATCGGCGAGACGATGGCGGTCACGCTTGCGGCTGGCTTTAATGCCAACATCACGACGAATCCGTTCTCCGAGATCATGACGATGACCGCCTACATGGTGTCGATGGCTCGCGGCACGAGCGCGGTCGGCACCGTCGAGTACCAGTCGCTGTTTGCGGTCGGGCTCGTGCTGTTCGTGATGACGCTGGCGATGAACCTGCTGAACGACTGGTTCAAACGCCGCTATCAGGAGGAGTACCAATGAGCACCGAGACGCCCGACGCCGAGACGCCAGCGTCGACCGACGGTCACGAACTGTTCGTCGACATCGATCTGGGCCGCGAACACCTGAAAAACACCGTCTTCCTCGGCGTGATCTTCGCCGCCTCGATGTTCGGTGTTGTCGCGCTCGCGCTACTGTTGGCCGACGTTCTCACCGACTTCTACGTCGGACTCACCGAGTACAACATCAGCCTCGTCGAGTTCTTCAGAAATGACGGCTCCCGGCGGGCCGAACGCGCCGGCTTCCGTGGCGCAATCGTCGCCTCGATTATGCTGATGATTCTGGCGGCCGCCCTCTCGTTTTTCGTCGGCGTTGGCTCGGCGATCTATCTCGAAGAGTACGCCCCGAATAACCGAATTACTCGACTCATCGAGGCGAACCTCTCGAATCTCGCCGGTGTGCCCTCGATTGTCTACGGGCTGCTCGCGCTGGCGGCCTTTGTCAACGGGATCGGGATGGGCCCGATTCTGTTGGCCGGCTCGCTCGCGCTCGGCCTGCTTATTATGCCGATCATCATCGTCGCTTCCCAGGAGGCGCTACGGGCGGTTCCCGACAGCGTTCGCCGAGGGTCGTACGCCACAGGCGCAACCAAATGGCAGACGATTCGCCGGGTCGTCCTGCCGGCAGCGATGCCCGGAATCCTGACAGGGACGATTCTCGCACTCGCACGAGCGATTGGTGAGACCGCCCCGCTGCTGATGGTTGGCGCGCTGTTCGTCAACCGAACGCCGGGCGGTCCCTTTGATCGGTTCAGCGGGATGCCGACCCAGATCTACGGCTGGGCTGCCGAGCCGAGTCTCCACTTCATTCATCTGGCAGCAGTCGGCATCGTCGTCTTGCTTGCGTTTTTGCTGACAATGAACGGGGTTGCGATCTATCTGCGCAACAAGTACGAAACGGAGATCTAACATGGCAACAGACCACCAGAGCGATTCGCTCATCACGACCGAGGTACAGCCAAACGACCAAACCCGTACCGACCAGCCAGACGAGACGGTGATCTCGACTCGCCGCCTCAACGTCTACTACGGCGACGAACAGGCACTCGACAGCGTCGACATCGAGATTCCAGAGCGAAAAGTCACGGCGATCATCGGTCCGTCGGGCTG
>CAZOOU010000251.1:0-2225 GCA_964581495.1 uncultured Haloferacaceae archaeon | reverse complement strand
CCTGAGTCGCCGCGAGCCGCCGACAAACCTCTCGGAGCATACCGAGCCGCGGTTCGAGGAGGTGAGCTCGGATGACTGATGCCGCCTTCGACCGCATGGCCGACTACAGCCACATCACCGACGACATCGAGGCCATCGTCGAAGACACCGAGCTGCCACGCCGACTCAAAAACCGCGTGTACGATACGATCGACGAGCGCGAGGGTGTCTCGACCGAGCAGGCCAACGAGATCGCCCGCGCGGTCGAATCCCAGTATCTCGACACCCGAGTCGACCCCCTCGAACCTGTGGGGACGGTCTCGGCCCAATCGATCGGCGAACCCGGAACCCAGATGACGATGAACACGTTCCACTACGCGGGGGTCGCAGAAATCGACGTCACCCAGGGGCTGCCCCGGCTCATCGAGCTGGTGGATGCCCGGAAAACCCCGGATACGCCGATGATGACGGTGTATCTCGAAGACGAGTACGCCGAACAACGCGAGAAAGCCCACGAGGTCGTCTGGGCGCTTGAGGCAACCAAAATCCTTGCACTCGGTGACGTTTCGACGAACGTCGCAGACATGCTCGTTCGGATCGACCTCAACGAGGAGACGCTGTTGGAACGGTGGCCGACGGTCGACGATCCGAATCTGATCGCCCAAGAGATCGCCGAAACCATCGACGACAAACTCGGCGTCTCGACGCGCCAGCAGGGTATGGCCATCGAGTTCGGTCCCAACGAGCCGAGCTATCGCGAGCTGCTCCAGCTGGTCGAACAGCTGCGAGATATCGTCTTCAAAGGGATCGAAGACATCAGCCGCGTTGTCATCCGCAAAGAGGAACTCGACGACGGCGAGGAGTTCGTCCTCTACACCGAGGGATCGGCGTTCGGCGACGTCCTCCACATCGAGGGCGTCGACGCCAGCCGGTCGACGTGTAACAACATCCACGAGATCCGCGCCGAGTTGGGGATCGAAGCCGCCCGCGAGGCGATCATCAACGAGACGATCGACACGCTGCGCGAACAGGGGCTCGACGACGTGAACGTTCGGCACCTGATGCTTGTGGCCGACATTATGACCAACGAGGGAACGATCGAGTCGATCGGTCGACACGGGATTTCGGGCTCGAAGGACTCGGTGCTCGCCCGTGCCGCCTTCGAGGTCACGGTCAACCACCTGCTGGATGCCGCAATTCACGGCCAGAGCGACGATCTCGACGGCATTATCGAGAACGTTATCGCCGGCAAGCCGATCGCGCTCGGCACTGGCGATGTGAAGCTCCGGATGGGCTCGATCGACGCCGCCACCGACGACTAACCCATGAAAATCACGCTTTCGGACGAGGCACGGACGTATATCGGGCTGTTCGACGAAGAAACCGACGTCAGCCCGACGGACTGTCTCGTCGAAAGCGACCGCGTTGTCTTTCTGATTCCGGCCGGAAAAATGGCCGACGCTATCGGGCCGAACGGCCAAACAGTCAAACAGGTCGAAGAAAAGATCGGCCAACGAATCGAACTGCTCGAAGACGCCGACACGCCGGAAGCGTTCGTCGAAAACGTGTTGGCTCCCGCGGTCGTCCGCGGGGTGACGATCTCCGAGCAGGGCGACCGCGTCGCCTACGTCGAGGTCGTCGACGCCGACCGTGGGGTCGCCATCGGCACGGATGGCCAGCACATTAAGACGGCTCGACGGCTGGCGCGTCGACAGTTCGATATCGACGACATTCAGCTGACGTAGCGACCGGCCCTTTTATACGCTGTTGGCTGATGCCTCTCGCTCTCGCCGAGAGCCACGCGGGAGCAGGCGAGGGCGCTAAGCGAGTTTCGGCGGCCGTCGCCGGCTCCAAGGCAATTGCTCCAAACCAAAACAGCCTCAGATTCGATTAGCGACCCCTAAGAAGCGATCTCCGTGAGTTTCGTCGACTCCAAAGAGGGATGCTTAAGTAGCCGCGTCTGAAACGAGGGTGTACATGGCCAACGGCAAATACGCCGCCCGGAAGCTCAACAAAGACCGGCAGAAGCGACGCTGGTCGGACTCTGAGTACGCTCGACGAGAGCGCGGGCTCAAAAAGAAGTCGGACCCGCTCGAAGGCGCGCCGCAGGGACGCGGCATTGTCCTCGAAAAGGTCGGTATCGAAGCAAAACAGCCGAACTCCGCAATCCGGAAATGCGTTCGTGTTCAGCTGATCAAAAACGGCAAACAGGTCACCGCCTTCTGTCCTGGTGACGGTGCCATTTC
>CAZOOU010000250.1:0-2239 GCA_964581495.1 uncultured Haloferacaceae archaeon | reverse complement strand
ACGACGAATCAGACGACGACGCGGACGAAGCCGGGGACGAAGACGATTCCGATGACGAATAAGAGAGCCGGTGGGGCTCATCTCATTGGTGAGTAGACTGAGCGACTGTCGGCCGCAAGCGAGTAACCAACTGCCGAACCGCGGACGCTGACATCTGTTTTATCTCGCTTCCACACAGTAACGCTGGCTCAATGTTTTAGTGAGCCCCCTACGAAGTAGCGGCACCATGCTGGAACTCTACCAGTCCGAGGGCTGTCCGCACTGTGCGAAAGTCAGACAAACGCTTTCCGAACTCGGTGTCTCCTATGTGAGCCACAACCCACGGCTTCCTGGCGACGTCGGCGGTGACGTGACCAACGAGGTCAGCTACGAGGAACTCACCGCCGGTGGCGCGGATCAGATTCCGTATCTGGTCGACACCGACCGCGGCGTCACACTGTACGAAAGCGACGACATCGTCGAGTATCTCGAAACCCACTACGCGTAGCTGGCTCAACCGACTGATTCTTACTGCTGGGTCGACCATCACCGCCAATGGACGCGCCGCTGTGGACTGACACCTACGCGCCCGCCCTCGGCGAACTCCCACAGCCGGAGGTCGTCGACCGACTCGAACGCACCGTCGGCGAGCCGATGAACCTCATTATCCAGGGCCCACCCGGCGTCGGCAAAACCGCCGCCGCCCGCGCGCTGGCCCGCGAAGTGCATGACGACACCGACGCCGACCTAATCGAGCTGAACGTCGCGGACTTCTTCGGCCGAACAAAAAAGGAGATCAAATCTGATCCCCGCTTTGAGCCGTTTCTGGCTGGCCGAAGCCAGATGGCCAAACGCGATATGATCAACCATGTGCTCAAAGAGTCGGCGAGCCATGCGCCGGTGTCGGGCACATTTAAAACGGTCCTGCTCGACAACAGCGAGGCGATCCGCGAGGACTTCCAGCAGGCGCTCCGGCGGGTGATGGAACAACACCACCGGACCACCCAGTTCGTGTTTACGACACGCCAGCCCGCCAAGCTCATCGCACCGATTTCCTCGCGGTGTTTTCCGGTGCCGATGCGGGCCGCCACCACCGACGAAACCATTGCGGTGCTCGAAGGGATTTGCGAACAGGAGGCCGTCGACTACGACGAGGCAGGCCTCGAATTCGTCGCCAGCGCGGCCGGCGGCAACCTCCGCGAGGCGATTTTGACCGCCCAGACGACCGCCACCCAGACCGACGAGCTGACGATGCAGACGGCATACGAGACGCTGGGTGATCTGGGCGACGACGACCAGCTCCTTGGCGCGCTCGAAGACGCACAAAACGGCGAACTCAAATCGGCCCGCAAAACAGTCGACAAGCTGCTATCCGACGAGGGGTACGACGGCACTGAACTCCTCGGCGAACTGCTCCGGGTCGCTCGCTCGCGGTCGGAGTTCGCCAGCGACGACATCACTCGTCTGCATGCGCTTGCGGGCGAAGTCGACCTCGAACTCACCGAGGGCCTGGACGACCGACTCCATCTCACCCATCTGCTGGCAGCGTGGGCCGAGGGTCGAACCGAACTCCGGTCGACGGCTTAATATATAAGAATGGGCTCGCTACCACTCGCCGTCGCGCCCGGCTGCTGGCGGTATGCCGCGGTCTGTTTCGCAGTCGCACTCCCCGCAGTTGTCGTCTCGCCACCGGTTGCGCTCGTCGCGCTGGCGCTCGGCGTCGGCGTGCTCTGGTTCCACCGCGATCCAGCCCGACGGCCACCCGAATCAGGGGTAGTTGCGCCCGCCGACGGCCATGTTTCAGTTATTCGTGAGGAAGGCGACCGCCTCCGGGTCGGGATTTTCATGAACGTCACCGATGTCCACGTCAACCGTGCGCCGATGGCCGGCACTGTGAAGACTGTCGACCATCGGCCAGGTGCCTACAAACCGGCCTTCTCGAAGGATTCGGATAACAACGAAAAAGTCGTCGTCGACTGTGGCGAGTACGAGGTTGCCCTTATTGCGGGCTGGTTCGCCCGCCGGATTCATCCCTACGTTGAGGCTGGCGACGAGCTCACTCGCGGCCAGCGAATCGGCCACGTCTCGTTTGGGAGCCGTGCAGACGTACTGTTGCCCGCCGGCTATTCGCGCGAGGACCTGCTCGTCTCAAACGGCGATGCCGTCACTGCGGGCGAAACACGGCTGGCAGAGAGTAGGTAAAAGTAGTCGACGCCTACCACGGCTCGTTTTTCGCGCCGATCTTGTAGGCGATGATGTT
>CAZOOU010000249.1:0-2240 GCA_964581495.1 uncultured Haloferacaceae archaeon | reverse complement strand
GAAAGCCCACGATATAACTAGCAAGAACGTATCCAGCAGCTGTTAGTGGCTCAACAAGGATCGTATCGAGTACGAAGTTGCTATAGGTGGTAAATGAAGACAGAAATCCTGTCCCAAACACTAATCGAGAGTTCTCGGCGATAGCAGGACTGTTCAGCGAATCATAGACAAGAACACCCAGTGCGAAGCTCCCAAGAACGTTGACAAGAAACGTCCCGACAACCACTCCAGGAACTATGAGGTCAAGAGCATACCGTAGGTTTGCGCCAGCGAACCCACCAATACCAACTAACAAAAACGGTTCGAGCCTTGTAAGGAATTGTCGACGCCGGATGAGTTGATTTTCTCGTTGCATAATAGGTGGTTTCGTGAATAAACGATTAGTAGCGGAAATCTAGCAAATCAATGACTCAGGGCCCACGGATAACCGCCACTGGAGTGGTGCGCCGTTCCTGAGTGATCATGGTGATCACAACCCCCATGACAGTCGGAATGGTGATGATCCGATTTCGACTCGGCGGCTGTTTCAACTGAATCAATACGGAGCACCATCGATGCGGCTTCGAACGCAGTACGCAAACTGTGCTCGAAAACGACACGTGGCTCTAAAACACCAGCTTCGCTCATATCGTGCGGCGTCCCAGAGCGACTGATGCCAACGCCAGAGTTACCGTCGTTGTGTCGGTTGCGAAGAACCGCGAGCGTGTCGATCGGATTATTTCCTGCATTCGTTGCGAGTACCCTCGGAACCCTTTCAAGAGCGTCAGCAAATTCTCTGATTGCAAGTTGCTGCCGACTGGATACACTATCGGCGAACGCCAAGAGGTCTTGAGCCAGCGCTATCGCTGTGGCTCCACCTCCAGCTAGCACTGATCCATCTCTATGTGCGTGTTGGATGACTGTCGAACACGTCTGTATGATGCGTTCTATCTCATCTGAAACATGGGGTGTTCCACCTCGCATACAGAGCGTTGCGTGCGGCTCTTTGTTCTGACCAGAAATGGTGAGCACGTCCGCCGATCCAAACTGTCGTCGTCGTACTGATTCAGCATAGCCAACAGCCTGCTGTGTCAGCTCGGCGACTGACTGGACAGCACTCGCCCCTGTAGACCGAGCGATGGCATCGAATTCGTCTTGCCGCGTGCGTTCGACGGCGAGTATACCCTCGGAAGCTAACTTAGAACGGATCTTCTCGTCGACCGATTTTTGACAGAAAACAATATCTGCTTCTACCGCACGCAACTTTTGGACGACTGTGTCCCGGACCGTCTGCTCGTATTTTCGGAAGTCGTCTACCTGTTGTGTATCCGTAAGCGAAGCTCTCTCGACACGCTTAGGAGTGTCAACAGCGATTTCAGACCCAACCAACGCAATACGTGGCGCGGTAAAACTCTGGAGGCCACGTGAATCTAGCACTTCGACCGTTGTCGAGGATGTCTCGAGATCCACGAGGATTCCATCGATGACATGAGAATCTCGGAGCTCACCGCCAGGGTAGGCATCAATAGAAAGTCGACGTGGTTCGAAATCGACTGCACGGAGGGCCGAGACCGTACGTGAAGCGAATAGTTCAGTCGATTGATCGTCCCATCGACCAGTTACAGCCGTCTCCGCAACGCTCTGGAGACGCGCATCATCGTCACTGAGACTAAGTGTGTAGTTTGGAAGCTGCTCCTGAGCGAATGTAGCGGCTTGATGATATCCTTCAATAATAGTCGTCGGATGGAGTCCATCTTCTCTAAGGGATTGGGCGTTCGATAGGAGTGCACCAATAAGCACTAACGAGGTCGTGGTCCCATCACCAACCGCCTGCTTTTGGATCTGGACCATGTTCTCTAAGACCTTGCCGATTGGTTCGGTGATATCCAACCGATCAAGAATACTGGAACCATCGTTGGTAACGATAACTCGACCATTAGAGCCGACCAGCATCTTGTCCATTCCATTCGGTCCAAGAGACGTATGAATCGCTTCTGCGAGCGTAATTCCAGATTCGATTGGTTCGTACTCGGTAGACTCAGAATCAACACTATCAGTGGATTTTGGTGTGGTTGCCATCTATAAAATCGGGTGGTAAGAGAGCTACGACAGAGGGTTGTCAGTCACGCAAACGTTACCGCGGTCTGTACTATTGTCTCCGAGGCCGCTGGGGGAGATGTCGAACTCGAAGGCTCCTTTCGGAACGGCGAGTGTCGAACAGGCGTTGGGAATGTCGACGACACCACTCTGTCTGCCTTCAA
>CAZOOU010000248.1:0-2259 GCA_964581495.1 uncultured Haloferacaceae archaeon | reverse complement strand
GCGTCTCCCAGCGGCTCCTTGGGAGTGTAACCGAGCATGTCGTCCGAGGCGCGCCGGTGGCCGTCTTCTGTGTGCCGCTGGCAGCCGACGCGGGCGGAGCGTCACAACGCGACCGGTAGTCGCTCGTGGTGACCGAACCGCCTTAGCCCTCGATCGAGAGCCGGACGCGGTCGGCTTCGATTGTTTCGAGGAACGCCCCATAGCCGCCGACAGTGTAGGTTTGGCCCTCGGATTCGATTGTGAGGCTGTGTTCGACCGGAAACGAGTTGTTCGTCGGCTCGATCAGACCCTGGGTGACGCTGACGACCCGACACGAAACGTCGACGGGCTCGTTGTCGGCGGTTGTTCGGCCCTCGATCTCGGCGAACAGGTCGGCATCAGCCCGTTGCCAGAGCGTTGCCTGCAGCACGACATGGCGGAAGTTCTCGTAGCTCACCGGCAGTTCGGCGGGCTCGGCGACAGCGGCCTCGCGGGCGACCGGCCAGTAGTTGCCGAAAAAGGAGGCGACGATGACGGGACCGAGATGTTTCTGGGCGAAGACGATTGCTTGGGTGTCGCTGTGGGCGCTGTCGAGCATCTCGACCGGGGCGACAACGCCGACACGCCGGTCGGCGGTCAACATCGTCGGCATCCGTTCGCTCCAGACACGGGTGACGCTGGCCAGCTGGTTCGTCTCCCGGGAGAGTTCGACCGTCCCGGAGATCAGCAAGACGACCAACACTCCCCGGTCGCGGGCGGCCCGGAGTACCGCCTCGAGTTCGTCGAGCAGACCGACCGGCACCGACAGCGTCAGCTCTTGATCGGCCTCCTCGATGAACGACCGGAGACGTTTGAGCACCGTAACGCGGCTTTTGACCACCTCGAAATGGTCCGCGGCGGGCTCAGTTCGGGTGTAGCGGGCTTCGAGCGCCGGCTTCATCGCCTCGGCATCCCGCAGGAGTTCGTCGACGACCTCGTCGGGCGGGAGGGCTCGAATCGTCGTCGGAACCACGTGGTCCGTGACCTCGACGAACCCCCTGTCTTCGAGCGTTTCGCTAACGCTGTAGACGTAGCGTTTGGAGACGCCCGCGACATCAGCGATGGTGCTGGCGGTCGATTCACCGTGTTCCAACAGCGTGAGATAGGTGTCGACCTCCTTTTCTGAGAGACCGAACCGCTGCAGGTGGGCCCGGAGCGTGGCGTCATCCATACCCCGTACTGCTCAGGGGAGCTACTTAAATCGGCCCACGGCTCGAGCTACTGCTCTCTGCGAAACAGCGGTGAGACGCGCCGGGTGGTCGACTGGAGATCAAACGAAAGCCGGCTTGGATCGTCGCCACAACAGAGATAGATCGCGCTGTTGATCAGCCCGAGATGGCTAAATGCCTGTGGGAAGTTACCGTACAGCTCGCCGGTTTCCGGCTCGACGCGCTCGGAGAGCAAGCCGAGCGGTGAGCTGTGTTCGAGGACGGTCTGGAAGATTTCGGTCGCCTCCTGGGTGCGGCCCGCCAACACGAGAGCGTCGACCAGCCAGAACGTACAGAGCAGGAAGGCGTTGGGTTCGGGTGGGATGGCCTCGGTGTATTTGGTCCGATAAACAAGGCCGTCTTCGGCCAGTAGTTCATCCATAACGGTCTCGATAGTCGACTCGACACGCGGGTCGTCGGCCGGCAAAAACTCATAAATCGGGAGCAACAGACAGCTCGCATCGAGCGCGCGGTCGGTGCCGAAATGTTGGACGAAACTGCCGGCCTGCTCGCTGTATCCCTTTTCGAGAACGGCGGTCCGGATCGCCTCGCGTGTCGACTCCCAGCGGTCGGCTGGATGCTCGCGGTCGAGTTGGCTCGCCAGCGCAAGCCCCCGGTCTACCGCAACCCAACAGAGGAGTTTCGAGTGCAGATAGTGTCGCTGTGTGCCGCGAAACTCCCAGATGCCAGCGTCGGGCTCGTCCCACACCGCACAGACGTGGTCGACAATCGCTCGCAGCGAGCCCCAGTCGTCATCCGTAAGCCGTTCGCCGTGCTGGAGCGTTTCGTAAATTCCCTGGATTATCGCGCCGTACACATCGAGTTGGCGTTGGTCGAACGCGGCGTTGCCGATGCGAACAGGGGTCGAATGCCGGTAGCCCGCAAGGTGGTCGAGATCGGTCTCGGTGAGTTCGGTTTCGCCGTGGACGCCGTACAGCGGCTGGATCGCCGCAGGGTCGTCGTCGCTGACCGACCGGAACCACTCGAAGTACCGTTCGGCCTCGTCGGTTCGACCGAAGTTGTACAGCGCCTG
>CAZOOU010000247.1:0-2261 GCA_964581495.1 uncultured Haloferacaceae archaeon | reverse complement strand
AGATTCATCCCAGTGTTTCGGAGATCGCCCTCCGAATACTCGTCTGTGGCGTCCTGGCTCATTGCCCATGCTTTCGCTCGGAGACGTAAAACCACGACGTTTCATCGACCGTCGACTGTTGGGTTGTTTCGTTTCAATGTACTCTCCCACGGGCACGGCCGTCAGTTCAGCTATCGCCTACTGCGTTCGGTGATTGAGCTGAGACACCGATTGTCAACGTCTCCATACAACAGCTCGAAAACCGCTAGGCTAACAACACGCCAGCGTGTATATCCACCAATGAGCGACTCATCGGAGGACGACCCCTCGGAGTCCGCTGATCGCCCGGTCGACGAGTCCGGCGCGTCGACCACTAACACCACTGGCGCGTCGG
Organism: uncultured Haloferacaceae archaeon; assembly: GCA_964581495.1. Lineage (GTDB taxonomy): Archaea > Halobacteriota > Halobacteria > Halobacteriales > Haloferacaceae > Halohasta. The sequence goes on along the minus strand of CAZOOU010000247.1, from coordinate 1,888 downwards.
CCACCGACACCGACACCGACGAGTCGGCGTCGACCAAGGTCGACGAAGACACAGACGCAGCGGCCGAAGGCGAGACTGTGGCCGAGACTGACGCTGCGGCCGAACCCGAGACCGACGCTGATGATCTCGACGAGCTCCGCCGACAGGTCGAAGAAAAATACGACTTCGATAACTTCACGCCCGCGGACATGGCCAAGATGTCGGCCGACGAGTGGGAGGCTGTCTTCGATTCCGACACCTGGATCACCGGCCCCGAGCTACTCGACCGGGTCGAAGCCGAAATCAAAACCCGGATCGCCCGCCGCGACATCTTCGGGGTGATCGAACGCGAAACCGTCGACGGCACCGAGCGACTGCTCGTCTACTCCGATGAGGGGTACGCGACCGTTTCGCTCGACGGGAGCGTCCGTGGCGAGGGGGGCGTCCTCCGAGACGTCGAACCTGTTGTGGCGATGTGCTCGATGGACGAATACGAGGTCGCAGAGCCACCGGAAAACTACCAGCTGCCCTCCCCGGAGGCCGTGCCCGAACAGAGCGGTGAGCTGGGTAATCTGATGTTGCAGATTATCGCCGGTATGCAGCTGATCGGGGGGATCGGGCTGATCGGGGCGTGGGTTTTCACCGGTGTCGACACACTTGTCGCGCCCGTGATCGGGGGGTTGTTTTTTGTTGTCGGAATCGTGTTGTTTACGCTCGTCGCCAACGCGCGGCTCTCGGATCGGTTCCGCGCCGAGCAGTATCGCGACCGACTTCGCGCCGTCGAGGCGGGTGGGTTCGAGCGGCCTGATTTGCCCGGCGAGTCGACGCCAGCGACGCCCGCCGTCGACGAGGGGACAGATAGCCGAGAACGCGAGACTGAAGGGGCCTAACGGCCAGTATTTCCCCACCGATAGTCGGTGGGTTTAAGCACGCCGCGTGCTGATTGTTTGCTGTATGAAACGGCGGGACTTTATGCGAACAGCAGGAGGATCTGCCGCCGCCACCACGGCCGTTGTCGCCAGTAGCGGCACGGCTGCCGCCCAGGAGGAACAACCGGATTTTGACTACCTGGACGGCGTCGATGGCGGCTATGAGGACCTCCGTGGCCAAGACGAGGTGACCGTAGACGTCGGTGCAGAAGGCAACGGCGGGGCACTGGCGTTTTCACCGGCCGGCATCTGGATCGACCCCGGCACGACAGTCACCTGGGAGTGGACCGGCGAAGGCGGCGAGCACAACGTTGAGACGGTCAGCGGACCGGCCGACCTCGACAGCGCGCTCACCGCGGAAGCAGGCTTTACCTACGACTTCGAGTTCACCGACGAACACGAGGGGATCACCGACTACCACTGCGCACCACACGACGCCCTCGACATGAAGGGCTCCGTTGCGGTTGGCGACGACGTGCCGACCGTCGAAGCCGGAGCCGGAGCCGGCGGCTGGCCCGAGGACTTCGCCGGCGACGTTGGTGTGCCGCTCCAGAAACACTACATCGGCATCGTCAGCTTCCTCGGCATTGCGGTGAGCCTCGTGTTTACCTTCTATGTGCTGAAGTACGGCGAGTCGCCGAACACGGGACAGGGTGATGCCTGATGAGTTCGTCAGGCAGCACGTACGGTGATATTCACCGCTACGAACCCGCCCGTGAGTCGACAGCCGCTGCCATCGCAATCGTCCTGTTGACGGTTATCGAGGTTATTTTCGTCTTCTTCTTTATTTTCGCCATGGTCCAAGGGTGGGCCGGCACCGAGTTCGGCAACCAGTTCCTCGGCGCAATCTTGGCGCTGATCTTCATCGATCTGGCGTTTATTCTCGCGTTGTACCGCAAGGAGTTCCTGCCGGACGTGATGATCGTCAAAAAGCGTCGACGCAAATGGGAAGACCTCTACATTGACAGCGAGGACGTCGA
>CAZOOU010000246.1:0-2280 GCA_964581495.1 uncultured Haloferacaceae archaeon | reverse complement strand
GTTCAAGCCGACTTACAGGCCTTGATAACCAGTTCTGGGTCATCGACTAATTGGTTCACCGTATGCGCTCCACGCCCGCGACCACGACCTTTGTGCTCCTGGCGAATCACCGAGAGAAACTCTAACTCCGACAGGAGATCTCGCACCCGGCGGTTTTTCAGCGGGTCGCTGCCCTCCTGTTCGCACATAATCTCATACAACGAATATATTTCCTCAGTCGGGATTTCTGGATCTTCGCTGTCGTGCTGTTGGGCCTGTAGTGCCAGTGCGTTCAATAACCGTTTTGAATGACTCGGTAGCTTCGAAATCAACTCGGAAAGGCGATTGCGTTCCTCGCGTTCATGAGCCTCGTCGACATGGTCCTCGGTCACCATTTTATGATCTTTCTCGTAGGCTGCCTCTCCGGCATACCGCAGAATATCTATCGCCTTCCGTGCATCACCGTGTTCCTGTGCGGCGAGGGCAGCAATCTTCGGGATTACTTCGGTCTCTAAGACGTCGTCGTGGAAGGCGTCGCTGCGAGAGCGTAAAATTTCGCGGAGTTGGTTGGCGTCATAGGGGGCAAAGACAAGATCCCGCTCGGAGAGACTTGACCGCACACGTTCATTGAGATTCTCTTTATACCGGATCTTATTCGAAATCCCAATTATCCCGAGTGTGCTGTCGGTGAGTTTGCCCGATTCGGCAGCTCGTGAGAGTTGCATCAAAATGTTGTCATTGTCGAGTTTGTCGATCTCATCAAGGATCACTAGTCCGACGTCGTACTGTGCATCGAGAATATCCCAAAGCCTGCGGTAGTAGTTCGACGTGCTGAGCCCAGACATTGGCACCGAGATATCGGTCTCCTCGGGGACGTTGAGTGAATCAGCGACTGATTGGACGGCCTGAGTTTCCGTGGAATCCTGAAAACAGTCGACGTAGGCTACGCCCACCGTAACGCCGTTGTCTTTAGCCGACTTAACTAGATCGTTGGTGATGTATTTCGTACAGAGGGATTTCCCGGTGCCGGTTTTCCCGTAGATCAACACGTTGTTCGGCGTCTGACCATGGTTGGCGTCTTTGATCGCGTTCGCGAGTTGGGTGAGCTCCTCGTCGCGGCCGATGATCCGGTCTTTCTCGGGGAGATGTTGGACGCGAAGCAGGTCCTTGTTGGCGAAAATGGGATCGGACCCGCCAAAGAACGAACTCGACTCAGACATTATCGATCCTTTCTCACCGAGTGATAAGTATCTATCCCACCGGGTTGCCGCTGTAAGACATTCATTCGTGCTAACAGCCCCTCGAAAGCAGTGGCTTCGGGCGTCGAAACCAGGTATATCGATTCGACGGTGCTGTGAAACCACCCGACGTTGCCGCTGTAATAGGCATCCCCCACACCCCACGTTGCCGCTGTAACAGGGCCAGAGATGTGCGGGAGGAGAAACGGAGGTCAGACTGTTAGAGTCGAGTCGAACCACCGAAAACCACGAGTTTTGAGGTATTCAGGCTATCAAACTACGGTCTCCATTTCGTCTCTTCACTGCCAAAACGAGTGTGGCAGTTTCGTAAGCCAAAAGCGTGGTACGGTAGCAAAGGACACCCCAGTATAAAAAACGCTAGGGTGTGAGCTGTTCGCCAGCAGGCCTACGTTGTGAACTCACGATACTCCCGCGTTAGTTACAGCGGCAACGTGGGGTGTCGGTGATGATATGACTACGATAGGAGATCCAGGACGACTCGTGGTTCGTATGTGCATCCTCGGACCTTGGTCGTGTTTTATATCAACCGTTAGAACGATATTCGACGGCCTATCGTACAGACCGATATCGATTACAGCGGCAACACGGGGTATCTGACGTACGCATGACGGTACGAGAACTGTGAATGGGTGGACTTACAGCGGCAACACGGGGTGTGGGCGAGGTATCCAGAGGCTAGTTGTATCCGTTCCCACTACAAATTAACCAACAAATGAACGCCCTTTCCTGATTTGTTGGTTAATCTCCGATAGATGCCGTGAACCGCGTTAATTCCGCAGTGCGAGTCTCAGCAAGTTCTCGACGAATCTTCGATTGATCCCACCCCAATGGAGATAGAACACTTTCGACGGATCTGACGAGTTCCGTTTCATAATACGATGGGTCGTACGACTCGATGTCTTCATGGGCGAGAGCCACACGATCTCGTGAGGTTTTCTCATCGTCGACGACTACGTACTCTATATCTTGACCTGGATGGACAGCGAGGCCCTGATCGCGAGCTCGTTTCAGGGCCGCTACGTTCTGTGTATTCTGCGAGTAC
>CAZOOU010000245.1:0-2308 GCA_964581495.1 uncultured Haloferacaceae archaeon | reverse complement strand
CTCGATCCGAGTATGTCGACGCGGGCCTTCGAGATCCTCTCTGAGCGCGCGACCGCGGGGACGGCCATCGTCGTGAGCTCCCACGACCTGGGCCTTGTCGAGCGGTTTGCGGATCGCGTGCTAGTCGTCCACGACGGGATGATTGCCGCGCGTGGCAGCCCACGCGAGCTAATGGCTGAAACGGAAACCGAGTCGCTGTGGGACGTCTACGACGCCGTGGTTCACGGGGGGAACCAATGAGTTCGGCGCGCACACAGTTTCGGGCCCTGCTCGTCCGCGAACTCCGGACGGTCGTCCGCACGCGGGTGTATCTGCTGGTTGCCCTCGGCCTCTGGGCACTGGTCGTTGCACTTGTCGCCACCGGTGGCGGCGGCGAATCGGGGTATCTGCCGGCGGTCGTCGACCTACTGTTGCCGCTCGAACTCCTCGTCCCCGCGGTCGCCATCGCCGTCGGCTACCGGAGCGTCGTCGCCGACCTCGAACGCGGCGAGTTGGCGGTCCTCGACAGCTACGACGTCCCCGCCTGGGTGTATGTGGCCGCCATCTACGCCGGCCGCGCCATCGCGCTGTCGACGATGCTGGTCGGCGGCTTGGTCATTGCCGGGGTCTTGATTGCGGTCTCGGCGAGCCCCGACACCGGTATTTATGCGACCCACACCGGCGTCGACTCACCCGTCCTGTTCGGTCGGTTCATCGTGTTGACGGTGGGCTACGGGCTGGCGATGCTGGGGCTTGTCGTGTTGGGCTCGGTGGTCGCACGGTCGACCCGGACCGCACTCGCGTTGGCTGCCGGTGGCGTCGTGCTGGTCGTCGCTGGCGGTGACGCCCTTCTTATCCTCGGGTTGAGCGAGGAATGGCTGGCCTCGGAGTCGGTGTTCGGCGCGCTGGCGACGGTGCCGAACAGTGCGTATCGGGGACTCGTCTTCGAGACGGTCGTCGGGGTTGCCTCTGGCGTCGACAGCGGCTATGCGGCGGCGCGTTGGAGCCTGCTCGGACTCCTGGGCTGGCTCGTTGGCTCGCTGACGCTGGCGGTTGGTCTGCTCGGGCGTCGACAGTGGTAGCTCCGAGTGCGGGCGGTAGCTGTCTTACTCGTCGCCGACGAACACCGTTTTCAGTCGGTTGCCACAGCGGTCACAACAAAATAGCTGCCACTTGTCCGGGTCGAGATCACCCATCGTCTCTCGCCGGATGGCCTCGTCGTAGTCGACTGTCCGGTCGCAGGTCTCGCAGTGAAACGTTTCGGGTGGGGTCATTGATTTGTGTGGCTGTTTTCGGGTGCTCGATCAAATACACTCGTTTCAGCGCTCGGTCGACAGCGTTCCCGGCGCGTGGGCGTACACCGCATAGAGGACGACGGCCGCGATTACGAAGTCCAGGCTGTGTTCGACAAAGTGGTGAACTGCCATTGGGACGTAGCCGAGGACGGTCCCCGCACCGATAATCGACCGGGCGAGCAGCGCGCCGACCGCGACACTAATTAGGAGAAACTGGCGGTTGCGTCGACGGCTGTAGGCAACGAGACTCACCGCAAACAGCACGCCCGTTCCGATTCCGGCGATCGCGATCACCGCCAGGAGGAGGGGCGATCCCGTAACACCCCAACTCGATAGTACAGACAGCACTGCACTCACATACGCGATGGAGTATTGATACTGTTATGGTACAAATACCGTTCGGCCGGTCCCACGCAGTGAGAACCGCCGCGCGCCTTTTGGCTGCGAGACAAGTAGGCGTCAATACACACGCATGTCGACAACCAGATCGCGGGTGCGAAACCATGTCAACGCAACGCCGGGCGTCCATTTCAACCAGATCAAGCGTGATCTCGACCTCGCAACCGGGCAGGTTCAGTACCACCTCAAACGGCTGGTCGATGACGGTGAACTCGACGTCGAACGCGTCTCCGGACGCGCCCACTACTTCGATCTCGAGTTCGACCCGTGGGAGCGTCGCACACTCGCGTATCTCCGCCGCGAGACGGCCAGAGAAATCATCGTTCGCGTCCACGCCGACGGATCGGTTCAGCCGTCACGGCTCGCAGACGATCTCGATATCGCCCGGAGTACGGTCGCCTGGCACGTCTCGAACCTCACGGCGGCGGACGTGCTCGTCAAATCCACAGAGCGGCCAATGACGCTGCGACTCGCCCACCCAGATCGGACGGCCGAACTGTTCGAGACGGTCTCGCCGTCGCTGCCTGACCGCCTCGTCGACCGCTTTCTGCGGACGGTCGACTCGCTTTTTGAGGACGCTGCCGACAACTGACCGTCGGTTCGGCCCGTCGACTCGCTCCGTCCTTTAGCTGTGG
>CAZOOU010000244.1:0-2342 GCA_964581495.1 uncultured Haloferacaceae archaeon | reverse complement strand
GGCTCGCTGCTGACCAGATCGTTCGGGACGACGACGTACTCGCCGTCGAACGACTGAATCCGGGTGTTGACGATGGTGATTTCGGTGACCGTTCCCTCATCGTCGCCGATAACCACCCAGTCGCCGACCTCAAACGGTTTCGAGAACATGAGCACGAACCCCGCAAGCACCGCTCCGAGCGTCTGGCGAGCGGCCATCCCGATGACGATCCCCAGAAAGCCAGCCCCCACGAGCAGGCTGCCGATGTTGTCGGTGAACAGTCCGACGACGACCAACAGCGCGAAGGTGTAGATCGTCACCTGCATCACGCGGTGCAGGATCTCGCGTTCGTGTTCGGAGAGGGCGTCCTGCTCGCGGGCGATATCCTTGATCACGTGGCCAAGGAAATCCGACAGCGCGTACGCACCGCCGAGGATGACAATCGACAGTAGCACATTGGCGATCTGGGTGCCGAGTTCGGCTCCATCGTAGGCGGCCAGCAGCTCCTCGTCGAGCTCCCAGACTGCCACGACTGTCAACAGCCCTGTGGCGAGCAAAACGACTAACACTGCCGAAATCGACAGTGCGAGCTTCGAGCTAACCTCTCGGTTGGTTCGCCAGCGGTTGACCAAGAGTTTGATTCCCACTAACCCGCCGAGAACGAGAGCCGTCAGCAGTAGCTGCTGGACGTTGCCGGCCAACCACCCGAGAACGGCAGCGAGCAGTTCAGTTGCCATCGACCAACTCCGGGCTACGCACCATCTGTCTCGGTCACCCCGTGGTCAGCAGCCACCGTCGCCAGCGCGGCGAACTCCCGTGGCGCGACCTTCCCAGCCCGTCGACGAAGCATCTCCTCGTCGGCAGCCTCGACGACTGCAGCGGGATCGTCCAGCCCAGAGATGTGGGCGGTGTTCCGAATCCCGTTTCTGATTGTTTTGCGCCGCTGGGTGAAGATCGCCTTCACAAAGTCGAGGAAAAACTGCTCGTCGTCGACGTCGTAGTCAGGATCACGCGGCAGCAGCCGCACAATCGCACTCTGGACGGCGGGCTGTGGATCAAACGCGGTGTTGGGAACGGATTCGACGATCTCACAGTCGGCGTAATGTTGGGCGCTCACCGAGAGTCGACCGTAGTCGTCGTCACCGACTTCGGCGACCATTCGCTCGGCGAACTCCAGTTGGAACATGAGGACAAGCGGTTTGCCGAGCGGCAGGAGCCTGAAGGCGATCTCGCTGGAGGCACTGTACGGGAGATTCGAGACGCAGGCCGAAAACTCGGGGAGATCGACCTCTAGGGCATCACCCTCGATGACGGTGAGTCGACCAGCCTCCCGATCTGCGTCGAACTCCTCGCGGAGATGGGCCGCAAAATCGGGGTCGCGCTCGATGACGGTGACGTGGTCGGCGACCGCCAACAGCCGATCAGTCAGCACGCCCGGCCCGCCGCCGATTTCGAGAATGTGGCTCGTGTCGCACGCATCGGGGAGAAACCCAGGAATCCGGTCGACAACCCGGTCGTCGACCAGGAAATGCTGGTCGAAATCCGGGTTGCCGCGCGAGCCGGCCCGCCGAATGAGGCCGTCGGGGTCTCGCGTGCCGGCCTCGGTGTCGGAAACAGTCATTGAACGAGGTTGTGTCGCCCGCCGCCTAAACGTCTCGCTTCGGCGGCTGGCTGTGCGCCACGATAACCGATATAAAAGCCCTCAACGGCTACTCGGGGCGAACGAAGATTTTGTACTTGAGATCGTCGTCCCGCAGTTCTTCGATAATACGGTCGACGATCACTTCTTTCGGGCTATGGAGCCCGCCGACGCGCTCGGAAAGCTCCTCGAAGCTCTCGAACGGCCCGCGTTTGCGCTCGTCGATGACCTTGTTGCGGAGTTTTTTGCCGATCCCCGGCAGCAGGTTCAGCTGATGGAGCCGAAGGGAGATCGGTTGGGCGTCGTTGTAAAAGTCGACAAAGCGCTGCTCGTCGTCGTCGATAATCGCTTCGATGGCGTATTCGAGCTCTGAGACGGCGGAACTCGACAGCTCGTCGAACTCGATCTCTTCGACCGTGTCGATGGCCGTGTCGTCCGGTGGGTCGACCGCAACCCGGTCGACGATGTTGATATCTGCTTCATCAGTCAGCGTGAGAGCCAGCAGATCGAACGAATCTTCAGTAAGTGCGTAGGCCAACGGCTCCTTTTGATACTGTGGCCGGTTGTCGTCGGAGCGGCCGTGGGGGAAATAATCGAGAACAACGGCGTACGTCGTCGACTGGTCGTCACTGGTGCCGTTCTCGGTGGTGGACATACCAGACCGTACGGCGACGAGCCACTTAAAAAATCGCCTTACAGAGAGTTCATCTACTGGCTGTCGTCT
>CAZOOU010000243.1:0-2349 GCA_964581495.1 uncultured Haloferacaceae archaeon | reverse complement strand
GATACACGACTCCGAGTAGTTCATACTGGTCGACGACTAACGCCGACTATGTACGTGCTGGGCCACGTCGGCATCTCGCTGCTGCTCTACGCGCCGATTGCGGCGTGGCTGCTCTCGACCAACCAGCCAACGCTGGCAGTGCTCACTGGCGTGCTGATGGTGGCTCTCTCGCCGCTGCCGGATTTCGACACACAAACCGAGCGAATCGCTCACCGGGGGCCGACACACACCGTCTGGTTCGCGCTCGCCGTCGGCCTCGTGGTCGGCGTCGCTGGTGGCCTTTTGGCGGCCAGCGACCCGTTCGGCCTTTTTAGTAGTCACTCACTACCGCCGCTGTGGATGGCTGGCTGGTTCGGCTCGATCGCGGTGGTCACGATCTGTGGGCATCTCGCTGGCGATCTGATCACGCCGATGGGAATTTGGCCGTTTCGCCCACTGTCGACCTACCACCGGTCGCTGGATCTCACGCCCTCAAAAAGCCCGCGAGCCAACCGACTGTGGTTTGGTACTGGCGTTGTGGTGCTGGCGGCGACGCTACTGATAGTCGTTGCCTAACTGGTTTTCAGTCGATCGTTCCGCCACTCAGTCGGGCAAACCCCAGCCCGCGCGTTTCGTGTGTGGCATCCGAACACCGCTCGCCAAGCCGGCGGTGGGCGGCGGCCACCCGGCGGTCGAGTCGACCCAGTGGCTCGGCGGACTTTCTGACCGATTTTGGGTTGGCCGTGGTGACGAACAGCCGAAACAGCCCGTTGAGTGGTCGGGCTCGTCGCTGGCTGCTGCGTGCCAGATCAAACAGGCCAATCCGTCCGCCTGGGCCCACCAGATCCGCCCAGCTGTCGACCACCGCGGCTGGTTCGTCGAACATGCCGACGACCAGCGAGGCAAACACGCAGTCGACCGCGCTTGCTTCGAGCGGTGGCCGAGTAGCGTCGCCTCGGACAACGTGGACGTTCTCCCAGCCGTGGCGGTCGATTCGGTCGCGGGCAACGCCGAGCACGCCAGGGCTCACGTCGACGCCCACGACGCGACCCTCGGGGCCGACCGCCTCACGGAGAATGGGGAGGTTCGCCCCACTGCCAGTGCCCATCTCGACGACCGTGTCGCCCGGTTGAGCATTGAGTTGGTCGACCGCGGCGCGTCGAACCGCCCGGATGCCAGGCGTCCGGACGGCGACGAGATCGTACAGCCGCGCCCAGCGCGTGTAGAACTGCTGTGTCGAGCCAGTCGGTTCGCTCATGGCCGGTCGACGGCCTGCGGGCTCAAAAAACAGGGCTCGGCTATATGACTGATCGGACAGCCGACGCGACTGTTGGTGCGTCCGGGCCGAGCACATACGAAATCGGCTCAATGCCGAACCCGCCCGTCTGATACAGCACGAACGTCTCGGTCACCTCGCGGTCGGCGAGTGCCTCACCGATCGCTGCGTCGAGTTCGTCGCGGGCTTCGGTGTCGAACTGGACGGTGGCGTACCCCGCATCCTCGAATGCCTCGATAAGCGAGCGGTCGTACGAGATGTTTACTCCGGCCTGAACATCGACGCCCTGCGACCGGACCGCCAACAGCACCGATGCGGCGTGTTCGCTGACGCCGAACTCCGGATCTGAGGGGACGGTCGCCCGCCCCTTGATATCGAAAATCCGGCCGGGTACCCCCGCCACGTCGTCGACGTTGGTCGCATCCGGCAGACATTCGACGAGGTTCGAGCCGACGTTCGGGATCAGCGTCGCAAACCCACTGGTCGAAGTGAGCGTCCGGAGTCCACGGCGGACAGACGAGCGGACCTCCTCTGTCGTTCGAATCCGGCTGTCGGGGTCGTGGACCGAAAAGTCGACGTCGGCGTCGGTGAGCGCCGGCATCGCTTTCTCGTGGAGCTCCGCAAGGAGGTCGCCGTCTTCGAGTTGGCGGATCAGCACCTCGATTTCGACGAGCGCCTGCACGCGACTCATATCGCCCGTTGCGAGTCCGTCGGCGACCCCCTCGACGAGGTCGACCACCCGCTCGTCGGTTTCAATCCGCTCGTTGCGGGCGACTTCGCCGTGGGCATACTTCGAGACGGCCGACTGGCTGATCCCCAGGACATCGGCGACCTCACGCTGAGTGAGATCACGCGCTCGGAGCGACTCGGCCAGCATCGACCGAATCGTGGGGAGGAACTCCTCGACGACGAGTTCTTCGATGAATTTCATTAGTTGTCTCCTTGGGGCGGATCGGCTTTGGGCTCGTCGGTCGCGCCGAACTCGGGGTCGTCCTGGATTTTCGAGGCTCGTGGGCCGACCTGGTCTTGGTACTTCGAGCCGCGTTCGCTGCCGTAGGGTCGCGTCGAGGGAGATTTGAGTTCGGTAAAGACGA
>CAZOOU010000242.1:0-2355 GCA_964581495.1 uncultured Haloferacaceae archaeon | reverse complement strand
CGCTCGTCGCGTTCCTGTTTGAGGAAGTTGCGGACGTTCGAGACCGTCGAGGACTCGATCGGTGGGGTGCGGACGACTTCCGGGGTCCAGCCGACCTGTTTGGTGATCTCCCGGAGGGTCGCGCCGTGTCGACCGATCACAAGGCCGGGTTTTTCGGCTTCGATGACGACCTCGCCGGTGTCTTGGTGGAAATCCAGATCGGTGACGCCGGCTTCGTCGGGGATCACCGACAGCACTTCGTCTTCGGCGGTTTTCGGTGCCGAGAGCGCATCGGGATTCGGTCGGATCGTGATGCGTTTGCGAAGTTTGCTGGCGAGGTTGCGGACCAACTCGCCGTTGCGGGCGAACCGCTTTGGATCTGGTGTGTAGATCACTAGCTCCGGGCCCTCGTAGGTGACATCGGAGACAGTGATATCGGCTGGAACCTCGGCGTCGATCTCTGCTTTCAATTCGTCGAGCTGCTTTTCTACTGAACTCATAACTCAAAGAAATTCGATTCGGGTCTGGAGTCGCTCTCCCGCGGGGCCGTCCGACAGCACTGGACGAAACCATCGCTCTGGATAGCCGGCCGGTACTGGGAGTCGGTATGGAACATACTGTAAGGACTGTCCGATAGCTGCGAATGCGGGAACAGACAGCGAAAACCCGCTTACTCGGGTCTAAACGACTCGTGTTATAAAACCCTTCGCAAAACAAAAGCCGCTTGGCTGTGATCTCGGCGTATGCAGTTGACTGTCGACCGCGTCGACCGCGAGTACGAGTGGGTCCGCGAGCGCGCACCCGTCGTCGTCCCGATTCTCAACGACACCCGCGACCGCCTGGGCGTCCTTTTTGAGACCGACGTCGACCATGTGAGCGAAAGCGAATACAAACAGGAGGTCGACCGCGTGTTCGCCGACGGCGAGGTAGCGGTCAACGTGGCTGGCTACGTCGGTCTCCTGAAAAACCTGGATGTCGCGGGGGATTATCCCGGCTTTATCGTCGACGAGATCTTGGGCCGCGAGCTCGCCGCCACCATCGCTGGCGGCCAACCGCTTGCGTTGCTCGCGCAGGCGACGTTCCATTTTGCGGATGTACATACGCACGGTGAGGCGGGCGAGAATGCGGGTGTCGACGACCTCGATGCTGCGTTGGCCGCAGGGTTTCAGACGCGGCTGCCGGGGTGGGAGTGGCGAGCGGGCGACAGTCCCTTTTCAGTCGCGTAAGCAGTATATAAGTAGCCAGTCTTTACGGCGTCGTAGGCAGTAGCTACCGTATGGAGTTCACCGCTATCCAGGGCGATATCGCCGCCCAGAGCGCCGAGGCACTGGTCAATGCCGCTGGCACCAGCCTACAGATGGGCAGCGGCGTCGCCGGTGCGCTCCGTCGTGGTGCCGGCGGGCCGATCAACAAGGAAGCTGTCGCAAACGGCCCCGTCGACCTCGGCGACGTCGCGGTCACCGACGCCTACGAGCTGGACGCCGAGTACGTCATTCACGCCGCAGCGATGCCACACTACGGTGACGGCAAAGCCACCGCCGAAAGCATTCGGACAGCAACCCGAAACAGTCTCGAAACCGCCGACGAGTTGGGCTGTGAGTCGCTGGTGATTCCGATGCTTGGCACCGGCGTCGCTGGCTTCGCGGTCGAACAGGGAGCCGAGTTGATTTGTGAAGAAATCAGTGAGTACGAGCCGTCGACGCTGACCGATGTGCGAGTGATTGCGTACTCCGAGGCCGACTACGAGCAACTCGAGACTGTTGTAGATTGAGTCACAAACCCATAACTATACCTCGGTTGCGCGATAGCTACAACTGTGTCAGAATCGCTATATGATGCGGTCGGTGGCGAGCCAGCCATCCGGTCGGTGGTGCAGGATTTCTACCAGATGGTCTACTACGACAGCCAGCTCCAAGGCTACTTCGAGACGACCGACCTAGACGCGCTCAGAGACCACCAAACCGCCTTTCTGAGTATGGTTACCGGCGGCCCGAGCGAGTATTCGGGCCGCGATATGCGAGTTGCCCATGCGGATCTCGATCTCACCCAACAGGATTTCGATCTGGTCGTCTCGTATCTGGAGCGTGCACTCACGCAGAACGATGTCGACGAGTCCCACCGCGAAGAGATTCTCTCGGCAGTAGCCACCTATGAGGATGCTGTTCTCGACCGCTAACGCGCCGTCGAATCCGTGGGTCGACAGTTCGCTAGCAGACGCTCGCTAGCAGACGTCCGATAGCAGACGAAACCAGTCGCCAAGCCGTCGGCTCTCTGTTGTAGTGTGTTGAAATGAAAATGTGAGGTGTCGCCCGAGGGCGACACGCAGTAGCCGGTTCAGTTACGAACGACGTTGGTCGCTCGTGGGCCTTTTGGAGA
>CAZOOU010000241.1:0-2382 GCA_964581495.1 uncultured Haloferacaceae archaeon | reverse complement strand
CTCGTCGACTTCGTCGGTCTGCGGCTCGTCGACTTCGTCGGTCTGCGGCTCGTCGACTTCGTCGGGTTGCTGATCAGAGATTTCGTCGGGTTGCAGCTCGGCGTCTTGCGGTTCGCTGGCCTGTGATTCGAGATTGTGTCGCTGCGGTCGGATCGGCACCCCCGAAACCTCGCCGGTCGCCAGTCGACGCAGTCCCGTGGGACCGTCGACGGCCTCGGCCACCACGGGTTCGCCGTGGTCGTCGCTAACGCCGCTCTGTGAGTCGATCTCGACGGGACGCCCCGTCTGGACAGTCACCGGGGCCTCGGAGCGATTCTCCTCGTCGACCGAAAGCGACGGCTGAGCGATCACACCGTCGGTTGGTTGGCGAAACGCGGTCGGGAACAGCTGTTCGAGGCCCCCACTGCTTCCGCGGCCGGTCGCCCAAGCCGCAGAGACGCGACAGGCGAACGTGAGACAGATTCCAAAGAGAACGGTCGACAGCAGTCCGACAAACGCGATGCCTGGCGAAACAAACCCGAGCAGCAGACTGACAGCCGCCACCGGCAACAAAAGCGTCGGGCCGACAATGAGAATCCCCATCCCGATCAGCCAGCCCGTGATGTAGTCAGGCGTAACCGACAGCCGGAGCACTCGGCGGACCCGGAGGGCAGCCCGAACCGAGCCAGTCGAGGCAAACACGGCGCGGGCTGCCGGGCGGACGTACAGATACACCAGCCCGTACAGAAGCAGGCCGAACCCGCCGAAGAGAATGACGGCCGCCGTGACTGCCTGGAGGGCTCCCTCGAACCCGTCCGGCGAGACAGCCGTCGCAATCGCACCACCGAGCGCAAGACCACAGAATACGGCCGCCGGAAGGAGGTAGACCGCCGAAATAACTGCCGACCGGACACCATCCCGGAGCAGCGATCCCCATCGAATGAACGACTCAACCGCCGAATCACCGCGAATGCCCGACCGAACAACGCCAAGGAGATATCCCCGAACGACAAGACTCGGGATCGCGACCACAACGACGAGCGCAGCACCGACCGACGTCGACGCGAGCGTCACAATCACCCAGATGGCGACCAGCAGCCCAGCAAGCAGCGTCAACATTGATCCGACGAGAATCGTGCCGATCCAATCGTCGGCACGAAACGGTACCCGAAGCGACTCGCCCAGCATTACCCCAACCGAGAACCTCATCTCTCTTATGTACTTGGGGTGGCGGCCGGAAACCACAGCCAGCCGATGTGGCATCGACGGCCATCTCCGAGCTGGTCAGCCGTCACAGCAGACCGTGTAGAACACATCACTTGACAAGATTGTTCGGAGTTGATCGACGAGTGCGTCGGTCGACTCGTATGGGCCGAACTTGCTTACGATTTCACCGTCTGTCGACAGCACCAACACCCACCGTGACGTCTCGGCGGCGGCGTGCTCGCAGAACTGTATCTCTCGGTCCGACAGTGTGAGCCGGTAGCCGTCGTCAATCGCCGAGAGTGTCCGCTCTACGTCGTCGCCGAGCGCCTCGTCGACGGCGGTTTGAACACGTGTTGTGAGCCGGCTGTCGACTGCCATACAGAACACCAAGCGGCCGGACTACTAAAGGCTCAAGAGTCAGCCGCCCCATCACCCGACGTACGATGTCCGATAGACTCCTGTCAGTCAACGCCTACACGACGCTCGATCTGATTGAGGGCGAAGCCGAGGCCCACGAGTTCACCGAGTCGGCCTACGCGGTCGTCAACGCCACCGCGCCGCGAAAAAACCCCGACCACGTCAAACTGGAGCTGGAACTCGACAACGCCGAACTCGAACATCTCCCAGCACACGCCGACCGTGCCCGACTTACGCCCGATCAGGCCCGCACGCTCGCGGCGGACCTCGAAAAGTACGCCGACAAAGTCGAGAGCTATCTCGAAGACGCTGACGCCGCCGAGTAATCACGGCTCCCAGTCGACCCGCTCGCGCCACTCGGTTTGTTGTTCGCTTTCGGTGATGTGGTGTGTGCCGTCGGCGATCTCCTCGCGGACCCGCTCGTCGAAATCAGTGATCTCGGTCAGAAAGCCGTGCCGAAAGATTTCGACGACTTCGTAGGTCCACTTGTCGTCGACCGCCCCCGACGGGAGGTGTTTGGCCCGAAGCTCGTCGGCGTACCGCTCGTGGCCGGCCTCTCGGAGCAACTGTTCGGCGTCGGCCAGTTTGTCCATCGCCCGGCCGATGCTATGGTGAAACGCGATCAGGTTGCCGAACCCCTGATAGATGTGTTCGGTGGCGTGCTGGATTTCGTAAAGCGCCTGCTTTTCGGCCGCCGAGAGCTCGGGGTCGTTCTGGTCAGCCATAGGCTGTTGTTGGGGTCGGCGGGCTAAAGGCCTGATTCAGGAACGTCGACTGGTC
>CAZOOU010000240.1:0-2389 GCA_964581495.1 uncultured Haloferacaceae archaeon | reverse complement strand
GGCACGATGGGATTCGAACCCACGATCGAGCGGTTAGGAACCACTCGCCTTGTCCACTAGGCCACGTGCCCACAGCGATACCGTCTGCAGAAAAGCCGCCCGGCAGCGTTATTGTTTTTCGGCTTCGGTCTCAGTTTCAGTCTCGGTTTCTGTCTCGAGTTCGTCGTCTTCGTCGACGATTGGCTCGGGATCGGCCGACGAGGCGTCCGGATCGCTGATCTCTTGGAGTTCGTCTTCGATCTCTTCGCGGCCTTTCTTGAACTCGCCCATGGCTTGACCCGTCGAGCGGGCGAGTTTTGGGATCTTGTTCGCGCCGAACAAGAGCACTAACACGAGCAGGATGATGAGCATCTCCGGTCCGACTGGACCGAACAGCGGAAGCAGATTGACCATGTCTACGAACCGATAACCCTGTCGTAACTATAGGCTTTTTGCTCCCTACATCCCCGCAGCACCGGTTCAGATCGCATCGTGTTACTACACTGGACTGTTTTGTGTTCGTAGCACAACGAAACACTGAAACAACACACAGCCAAAGCCTCGGTATGGAACTGCGGGTTATTGAAAAAACTGACGAGGAACTCCGCATCGAGATCGCCGGCGAGGATCACACCTTTATGAACGTTCTTAAAGGCGAACTCCTCGACACCGAGGGGGTCTCGGCGGCAACGTACGATGTGAATCCCGAACAGTCAGGTGGACAAACTGATCCGGTGCTCTCGATTACGACCGAAAGCGGTCTCGATCCGCTTGACGCGCTTGCGGAAGCCGCCGCCGGCATCCGACAGACTACAGATAGCTTTGTTGAGGCGTTCGAGACGGCAGCCTGATCGAGTTTTCGAACCGACTCACAACAGGGCCTTATCGCGTATTTTCGAGTGAGACGACAGCGTCGGCGTCGACGGTCAGCCAGTGAGTCATCCGTTCTTCGGGTGGGATATCGGCTATCGAGACCGTGTACTCCTGGCGGCCGTCGTCCGTCGTGGTGGTCTTGCCCTCGAAAACAACATCCTCACTGGGCGGCAAGGGTGTGTTTTTGATCGACCACAACAGCGGTTCGATCATATGGGGGTGAGGGTGATTGTGGGGGGACACACCGCTACGGTTGAGCCACGGCATAAAATCCGTTGTCATTTTCTGCTAACGACTGCGTATCAGGTTGCTACCAACTGCATACTCGCTACCTACGATCAATCACAGAGCACCGTTCAGAGTCGGACCGCGATCCCTGCCTCTCGGAGCTGTTCTTTGGTCTCCTGGATCGTGTACTCGTCGAAGTGGAAAATCGAGGCCGCAAGCCCAGCGTCCGCGCCAGCATCGCTGAACACCTCGGC
Source organism: uncultured Haloferacaceae archaeon (assembly GCA_964581495.1). Taxonomy (GTDB): domain Archaea; phylum Halobacteriota; class Halobacteria; order Halobacteriales; family Haloferacaceae; genus Halohasta. The sequence continues at coordinate 1,055 of CAZOOU010000240.1, read as the reverse complement.
CATGTGATCCGGCGAGCCACAGCCTGAAGAGGCGATTACTGGCGTCGAGACGTTCTCACAGACGGCTTTGGTGAGCGGAATATCGTAGCCGTCTTTGGTGCCATCGGTATCGATGGAGTTGACGAACAGCTCGCCCGCACCGCGATCTTCGGCTTCGATGGCCCACGAGACCACGTCGCGGCCGGTTCCCTCGCGGCCACCTTTAATCGTGCATTCGAACCAGCACTCCTCGCCGTCGACAGTCGCATAATACTCGCCCTCGTCGTCGTAGCGTCGACGCGCGTCCACGGAGATGACGATACACTGGCTGCCGAACGCACGCGCGCCCTCGGTGATGAGTTCGGGCCGCTGGAGTGCCGCGGTGTTGATCGAGACCTTGTCCGCGCCCGCCCGTAGGGTCTCTTTAATATCCTCTTTCGTTCGGATGCCACCGCCTACTGTGAGCGGAATAAAACACTCGTCGGCAACCGCCGAGACGGTTTCGAGCATTGTTTCGCGACCCTCTGCGCTGGCGGTAATGTCGAGAAAGACGAACTCGTCGGCTCCCGACTCGTTGTAGGCTTTCGCCATCTCGACGGGGTCGCCGGTGTATTTGAGGTCCTCGAAGTTGACCCCCGTATACACGGCTGCGTTGCCCTCCTCGTCGATGTCGACGTCGATACAGGGGATGATTCGCTTTGTCAGCATTGAATACCTCTCTGTAGATTGGTTGGTGGCTTCATGGTTTCGGACGCGTGCAGTCGACATGCCGTCGCGCCGAACCGTCGGACATTAACTACTCGCCTGCAAGACTGACGTATGATCGGTTCACTTGTTGCGACTGCGTTTTGGGCGATGTTGCCCGCCTACGTGCCGAACAATGCGGCAGTGCTCGCCGGCGGCGGTCGACCCATCGACGGCGGCCGCACGTGGGGCGGGCGGCGGGTACTGGGCGACGGCAAAACCTGGCGCGGGACGGCGATCGGAACCCTGGTTGGCGTCCTGCTGGCAGTCGGACTCAACGCGGTCAACGACCCCGCCTCCGCCGCGGTCGGCGTCGACCTCCCAGTGTTCCC
>CAZOOU010000239.1:0-2396 GCA_964581495.1 uncultured Haloferacaceae archaeon | reverse complement strand
ACGTTTATGGAGTCGCTTGTCGACGAACTCGGCTCGTACGGCCAGGTGGCCACGATCAAGTCGATCCACCACGACATCGAGATCGACACCCCCGGCAAAGACACCCACCGCCATCGCACCGCGGGAGCCGACACGGTGGTCGGGCTGACGCCAACACTGTCGTTTCAGATCACACCCGGCGGCAAAGGGGCCGCCGACTCCGAGACTGCACTCCTTCATTCGACTGTCGACTCGCTGGTCGACGAGGGGTACGACTTCATTCTCATTGAGGGGTTTCACGACTCTCCGTATCCGAAAATCGCCCTCGGTGACCGCGACGACATCGAGCCGCCGGTCGTCGTTCGTGGAACGCTTGAAACGCTGGATGCCGCGCGGGTGGCAACCCAAATTAACGACGGACAGCTGTCTGGGGAGTCGACGTAAGTGACGGAACACTGTCGAATGAATATCTCCCCAGTCGGCAACTATTTCCCTGTGTGGCATACAATGACACACGTACCGATATGCAATCGTGCCACAACTGTCAGGCGGTCATCGACGAGTACACATTGGACAAACAACTCGAACCCCTGCGCGAACTCACAGTCGACGATTTCAACGTCTGTGCGGACTGTGTGACGGTCGTTGCGGATGGCTGTACAGAATGTGGCGGTGCGGTGTATGTCCCGCGAGGACGCAGCGAAATCCCTGATGTCTGCCCGGCCTGTCGACACATCGAGATTCAGTTGACCGGCAGCGATCCCGGCTGGAACGCCGACAGCCAGTCGGCCTGAGTCGACGGCGGTCGGCGGTCAGACGGTCTCTGCAGCCGACTTGTACGCCGATTCGAAAAACGCGGCTTCTAACTCGACTGTTCGCTCAAAGAGCCGTGCGACCCGTCGCTGGCAGCGGTCGGAACACTCCGGCCCAACGCTATCCAACTGTCCGCGGAGCCACCCAACAAACGAGACGAAGCCCGGATTCACATGGAGCTCGATCCACTCGTCGAAATAACACGCCTCTGGGCGGTCGTCGGCCTCACGTTTCGCCCACGTTAGATACACCCATTCTGCCGGAACAAGCACGGCAAGCGTTTCGGCGTACCCGCCCTGGTTGGCTGCCGCGACGAGCAGATCAGTCAGTGCTTCGGTCGTTTCGGCCAACTCGGGGTCGGTTCGTTTCCCGGCAGGGACGTCGAGTGCGTCGAACGATCGCTCGAAGTAATCGTTTTCCTCGTCGGTGATCACGTCCAAAAACTCGATCAGTCGACGCTTTTCGGCCATCGAGGGAGCCTGACCGACTGCGTGGCCAAAGACGCCAACGAGGGTGTCGACGAACGCATAGTCCTGAATGAGATACTCGCTCATCACCGCTTGGTCGAGCGTGCCAGCACCCAACTGCCGGGTAAATCGGTGGGTTGTTGCGTCGGTCCAGGCCGGTTCGGATCGCTCGCGGAGCCAGTCGGTAAACCGCGGTTCGTCGTGCGCGGCGGCGTAGGCCGTATACGTTGCGGCTGGCTGGCGGTCGGTCACAGTCCCCACCCCTCTTGGGTGTAGGCCATCTCCCAGAACCGATATTCGAGTTTCGCGCTCGTCCGAAAGGCCGCTTTCATCGCTTCGTGTTCGCCCGGCGACTGGTCCCAACAGCGGTCGACGAACTCGCGACACCAGTCGACATCCCCGCGGAACTCCTCGGAGGTGTACATGTCGATGAAGGGTGTATACTGGTGGCTGTCGGTCGCCAGTTCGGCCATATGGTCGGCGACATCCAGATACCCCTGCATGCAGGGGTACAGCGCGGCAGCGATCTCGCCGAGAGAGCCCTCGTAGGCAGTGCGCAACAAAAAGTTCGTGTAGGCGACACAGGTCGGTGCCTTCTGGGTGGCTTCGAGATCCCCACGCGAGATGCCGTAGTCGGCCGCAAACGACCGGTGGAGATCCATCTCAGTTTCAAGCACGCTGTGGGCGACACCCAACAGTCCTGTCATCGTCGACTCCTCGCGGGCCTTGGTGCCGGCGATCGCAAACAGTCGCGCGTAATCCTGGAGATACCGATAATCCTGTCTGATCCAGTGTTCGAACGCCGCCGGCTCGAGGGTTCCCTCGGCAAGTTCGACGACAAACGGATGTGACTTCTGTGCGTCCCAAATATCTTGACCACGTTCCAACAACTGCTGGCTCCCGCTCATACGTCGGTAGTCGGCGGTGATCAGTATATAACTTACTGATATAACTACATTATACTCGCTGCAAACAGAAAGCCAGCTGCGTGTCGACACACGAACCGCTCACAGCGGCAGGTCGTCACAAAAGAGCGATGTCAGAGGTTGAGGTTAGTTGTCGGAGTTATGGTCGGTCGACTGACGTGCTGTGTGGTCGTTTGAGTGTGTTTCGGGATCAGTATCGTCCGTTTCAGTG
>CAZOOU010000238.1:0-2406 GCA_964581495.1 uncultured Haloferacaceae archaeon | reverse complement strand
GCAGACGAGCCAGCAGACGAGATGCTGGAGCCACCGGCCGCAGTCGACGACTTCCTGACGGCGAACGACGCCACCGGATACGACGGAGAGATGCTCGATGCGACCGGTCAAGACAGTCTGACAATCGATGTCGGAGCCGGTGACATCGGGTTTGCCTTCGCACCCGTTGCAGTTGCAGTCGATGCCGGAACCACAGTCACCTTCGAGTGGACTGGCGAGGGTGGCGAGCACAACGTCGTCGCTGCAGACGAAAGCGAGATCGACATCGATGTCGAAGAAGAGCTCATCGCCGACGCCGGCCATACGGCCGAGGCAACATTCGATGAGCCCGGAACCTATCTCTACGAGTGTACCCCACACGTCGGAAACGGCAAAGTCGGGGCGATCGTCGTCGAGTAACAGTTCGCACTCCTTTTTCACCAGGTCAGCCCTTCATAAACCACTCCGTCGCGTCGCTCGATGATCCGTCGACCATCAACGACGACGGGCGTCGACATCTCTTCGAACTCGCCGTCGAGCTCCGCAAATTCGGGCCAATCAGTGACAACGAGCGCGCCGTCGGCTCCCGCCAGCGCGGCGGCCGCAGAGTCGGCATATTCGATGTCAGGATACTGCTCGCGCATGTTGTCGGTCGCAACTGGATCGTAGGCAACAACCGACGCGCCGCGGTCGACCAACGAGTCGATCAGTGGAATCGCCCGCGAGTTCCGAATGTCGTCAGTGCCAGGTTTGAACGCAAGCCCGAGGACGGCGACCTGTTTGTCGGCGGGGTCGACGTGTTTTTCAAGCAACTCGACCATCCGGCGGGGCTGGCGGTCGTTGACGTCGACTGCGGCCGACAGAAGCTCCGGCTCGTACCCCTGTTGGCGGGCGGCAGCGATGATCGCTGCCACATCCTTCGGGAAACAGGAGCCACCCCACCCCACCCCGCTGCGGAGGAACTGCTCGCCGATCCGGTCGTCGAGCCCGATTGCGTCGGCAATCTCGTAGGCGTCGATGCCGTGCTCTTTGCAGATGTTGCCCAGCTCGTTGATGAGGCTGATTTTCGTCGCCAAAAAGGCGTTGTTGGCGTATTTGATCATCTCGGCCTCGCGGATGCCGGTTTCGACCACGGGCGCGTCGGTCCGCTCAATCAGGGGCTCGAAGATCGCCCGGAGCGTGTCTGCGGCCCACTCGTCGCCGGCTGTAGTGCCGAGGACGATCTTATCCGGATTCAAAAAGTCGTCGACGGCCGACCCTTCTCGGAGGAACTCGGGGTTCATGCCGAAGCTGAGGGTGTCTGTGTTGCTATCGGCCCCACCGGCGGCCTCGCGGACTGCTGGGGCGATCTCGTCTTCGGTGGTGCCGGGGGTGACCGTACTTTTGGTGACGACGAGATGCCGCTCGGTTTTTTCGGCGAGTGCGTTGCCGACCGACTCGGCGGCTGCCAGAATAATCGACGTATCGATGCTGCCGTCGCTGTTCGAGGGAGTCGGGAGCGCGAGAAACGTCGCCTCGGTGTCGGGAATCGTACTGTAGTCGGTCGTCGCGCGCAGTCGACCGCCGGCGTGCTCGCTGAGGAGTTCGTCGAGTCCTGGCTCGTGGATCGCCGCTTTGCCCTGGTTGAGACTGTCGACGACCGACTCGTCGATGTCGATGGCGGTCACGTCGTGGCCCAACTCCGCAAAACAGGCCGCAATCGTCGTCCCTACGTAGCCGCTGCCGACAACGCTGAGTTTCATTGGGTGTACAGTGTCGCTCGGCTACTTTCACTGTTGTGCCCGCCGCAGTCGCCCTGTTTATAAATTAGGCAGTGGCTAACTCGGCTCGTCTGTTCAGTTCTTATAACTGATTATTGACCGTGAAAGTATTTACGTCCCGAGCAGCTACCGCGGGTATGAAAGCTGTCGTCCTCGCAGCAGGCAAGGGAACACGACTCCGACCACTCACCGACGACAAACCGAAAGGGATGGTCGAAGTCGACGACAAGCCACTGCTGACACACTGTTTCGAACAGCTCGCCGAACTGGGTGCCGACGAGTTCGTCGTCGTTGTTGGCTATCTCAAAGAGTCCATCATCGAACACTATGGCGACGAGTTCGAGGGGATTCCGATCACCTACACCCACCAGCGCGAACAGAACGGACTGGCCCACGCCTTGTTGATGGTCGAAGAACACATCGATGACGACTTCATGCTGATGCTCGGCGACAACATCTTCCAGGCTAACCTGCAGGACGTGGTCCGTCGACAGCGCGAGGACCGCGCGGACGCCGCCTTCCTCGTCGAGGAGGTTCCGTGGGAGGATGCCGGTCGCTACGGTGTCTGTGAGACCAACGCCTACGGCGAGATTACGGATGTCGTTGAAAAACCCGACGAGCCGGAATCCAACCTCGTGATGACCGGCTTCTATACGTTTTCGCCGGC
>CAZOOU010000237.1:0-2410 GCA_964581495.1 uncultured Haloferacaceae archaeon | reverse complement strand
GTATATAAAACGGCGTCTCCCCGACCGCTTTCGGGCTGGCTGCTCAGGCGTACTGTTGTTCGAGATATTCGACGATGTCGTCGCTTTCGGGCATCCCGTGGACGTCGTTTGCTTCGTCGATGATGACCGGCACGCCGGTTTGGCCGCTGACCTCTTTGACCTCGGTTCGCTCGCTGTGCGAACGCGGGACCTCGCGGGACTCGTACTCGACGCCGAGCTCTTCGAGCTTAGTGACGACTTTCGCACAGTAGGGACAGCCAGGCAGTTCGTACAGGATGAGGTTTGACATCAGCAAACCTACGCCGGCCAGACAAAAGAACCCAGTGATCCGGTGTGTTCGAGCCGCACAACCGCCGGTTTCGGCTGGCTGGCCGTCTGTCTTCTTTGCTACCTACGGCTTTTCTCGTCGCGCACTTTCGCGTGCGGCCGAGATATCGAGCGCGTCAGCTACTTCGCGGGCCTCCTGTCTGATCGCCTCGGCGTCGACGACGGTGACCTCTCGGTCGTCCATCAGCACCTCCCCGTCGACCATCGTGAACTCGACGTCGTCGCCACAGGCCGCAAACACCAGAAACGACCGCGGATCGTACAGCGGCGTCGCCCGTGTCGTGTCGGTCGAAAGCCCGATGATGTCGGCGCGCCACCCCGGTTTGAGTTTCCCGAGGCGGTCGAATCCCGCTGCACGGGCTCCGTTAATTGTCGCCATCTCGATGATCGTCTCGGTTGGGGTGACGGTTGGATCGAGCTGGTCGACTTTCTGGAGCACGCTCGCCTGTTTCATCTCGGAAAACGGATCGAGCGTGTTGTTGCACGGCGGGCCGTCGTTGCCGAGTGCGACGTTGATCCCGCGGTCGAGATAGTCGACGATGGGGGCAATTCCGCTGGCGAGCTTCATGTTCGAGGTCGGACAGTGGGTGACGTGGGTGCCCGTCTCGGCCAACACCTCGCGTTCGGAGTCGTCGGTCCAGACACAGTGCGCAAGAATGACGTCTTCACCGGTGAGGCCGACCTCGTCGAGCCAGTGGATGTTGCGTTTGCCCGTATCAGCCTCAACGGTCTCGATCTCGCTGTGGTTCTCGCTGGCGTGGGTATGGATTCGGACGCCGTCGTAGCGGTCGGCCAACTCCCGTGCGCCACGGAGACACTCCTCGGTGCACGAAACGGCAAACCGCGGGGTGACGGCGTATCGGATTCTGTCGTCGAAACTGCCGTGGTATTTCTGAATGAGCTGTTCGGTCTCGTCGAGGGCCGTTTGGGTGTCTTCGCACAGCCCGTCGGGCGACCGCTGGTCCATCAACACCTTGCCGAGCACGCCGCGAATCCCCATCTCGCCGGCGGCCTCGAACGCCCGGTCGGCGTGCGCCACCGACAGATGGTCGATGGCGGTCGTCGTCCCGGTTTCGATGAGTTCGAGATAGCCGAGTTTGGCGGCGACCTCCATCTCGTCGGCGGTCAGCGTCGCTTCCATCGGCAGAATGTAGTCGAACAGCCAATCGAGCAGCTCCTGGTCGTCCGAAATCCCACGGCCCAGACTCTGGACCGAATGAATGTGGCTCCCCACCAGTCCAGGAAGGACGATGTCGAACTGGCGTTCGCGGTGGTCGGGGTACTGGTCGACCAACTCGTCGCGGTCGCCGACGTCGACGATTCGACTACCGTCGACGACGACCGTGCCGTCTTCGATCACTGTTTCGGCGTCGGCGAGGACGGTCCCTGAGATGCGCATCCACCGCCACGTTGCGATTCATGTACAAATAGCTACGGGTCACCACGCTTCGGCCATCTTTGGTTTGTGATTCGGTAGCAACGTTCTGAGATTGTGGCGATCCGTCGCAGAAAGCTGCTATTCGACTGAAATATACCCAAACGGAAACACATAACCCGGTCTGTTTGAACATACAGACTAAGATGAAACGCTCGGCGGCGATGGCTCGGTTCGGTGGGCGAGCCACGACGGCGTCCGGAACCGACACCACACTCCGTTCGGCCTGTTTTCGCGGTCGAGCCTCCAGGAATCGAGTATGAGCACTGAGCCACTGCTCGAACTCGACGGCATCACCAAACGGTTCGGCGATGTCGTCGCCAACGACGAAATCTCGGTTTCGGTCGACCACGGGGAGGTCCACGCGCTACTCGGCGAAAACGGGGCCGGCAAAAGCACGCTGATGAACATCCTCTATGGGCTCTATACGCCAACGTCGGGGACGATTCGCCTCGACGGCCACCCCCAGACGTTCGAGGCTCCGAAAGACGCGATCGACGCCGGCATCGGGATGGTCCACCAGCATTTCATGCTGATCCCGCGGATGAGCGTCCTCGAAAACATCGTGTTGGGCGAACGCGAACACACGGCCGACGGCGACGGGATCGTCGACCGGCTCAAACGCCTGTTCGGTCGCGATCGGGCGGG
>CAZOOU010000236.1:0-2415 GCA_964581495.1 uncultured Haloferacaceae archaeon | reverse complement strand
AGCCACACCCCCCAGTCGACGGCGCGGTCGGCCGCCTCGCTGCCGTCGGTCGGCAGCAGTATCCGGTCGACCGCCGGTTCGGCTGCCCCCGGCGGCACCGCAAGCAGCGGCCGGGTTGTCGTCCGAAGCACGCGCTCGGTTGTGCTGCCGAGCAGCAGCCGGTCGAGCCCGCTTCGGCCAGTCGTCCCCATCACGATCACGTCGACGGCCTGCTGGGCGGCGTACGTACGGATCGCTTCGTGTGGCGACCCGCGTCGGACGGCCGTGACCACTGGCGGGCTCGCCGTCGACTCCTCAATGTGTGTCTCGACGGCCGCGATGGCGTCGTGGGCCTCGGCTTCGAGGGCCTCGACAACGCGTGTTGGCTCTCGAACCGAGTCGATCACGGCCGAGTCGCCGGTCTCAACAACCGACAGCACGTGGAGCGTGGCCCCAAGGCGGTCGGCGAGTTCGATCGCCCACCGCGCGCCGGCCAGCGCACCGTCGCTGCCATCGGTCGGAACCAGCAGCGTCTCGATCTGTTGCATACCGTTCGGGCCACTGCGAGTCTCATAAACTGTCTCGGCGATCAGGTCGACAGACCGCTGGACTGAAACTCTCTGGTGAACTACAGCGCCTCTTTCTTATTCCGGCGTCGACGGCTCGGCGTTCGGGTTATAACTGAACCGTCGCTCCGTCTCGCGATGTTCGTCTCTCTGCACTCGTTCGGTAGTCACACCGCTGCTCGGGACGTATTGGGAATTTTATATCGCAGTATATGATTTATGAACTGGCGTACGACCGGATCGATTGTCGGTCGTCGTCGACCAGATCATCGCCAAGCGCCTCGATATCCACCGAATCGGGGGTTTCGGCCGGATACTTGCGCTTGAAGTAGCCGTAGATGTTTGTGAGATCCCGACCCAGCAGCTCGCGGGCGTTGTCGTGGTCGGTCGGCACTGCTTGCGGCCAATCGAAGATCGTGATCCCCGATTCGTCGACAAACACGTTGTACTCGCTCATATCCGCATGGACGAACCCTGCCTCGTAGGCGGCAGCCATCTCGTCGAGCACGAGATCCAACACGCCGACGACCTGGTCGGATTCGAGTCGTACGCGCGAGAGTTCGCCGCCGTCGAGTTTCTCCATGACGATCGCATGCCGGTTCTGGTCGACGGGCCGAGGGACTGAGACGTCGGGATACAGCGTTTCGAGGGCGTCGTACTCTTTTTCGGCCGCTTTCCGGGCGGTGTAGAGCCACGATACGTGGTTGCGGTCGGCCGTATACTCCCGTTCGCGCTGGACCTCTCGGAAGTTCGTGATCCCCTCGCGGTGGTATTTAAGCGCGAGCGGCTGGAACGACATCGCTTCGTAGACATCGCTTTCCTTGCCAACGCCCAGGGGTGCGCCGACGCCGTCGACGGTATCGCGCTCCGAAAAGCTCCGCAACGCGAGGGCGTCGTACCCCTCGAAGGTGAGCTGGTAGCCCTCGTACTGGATGGTTTTGCGTTCGATCAGCTCGTGTTTCATACAGCGGTCAAGGCGATAGTCGACGTTTTCGGCTGTCAGACTCGAATACTTCGGGAGCTGTTCGCGCTGGACCCACTCCGAAAAGCGCATTCCCTGCTCGATGCCCGACAAGAGATAGAAATCCTCGGGTTCGAGCTCCCGAAAGAACGCCGCGACGTTCTGAACCATACCCACTGGAGGCGTTCGGCTCCTAAAAGCCCGACGAGTTCGTGGATGTCTGCAATATAAATCAAATACTGCGATATAAAATTTCAAACCCGCCCGTGTGACTACCCAGCCGCGTCGTCGACTGCTGATCGGCAAGCTGCTCGATGCAGTGTGTTCGAGAAAACGAGTTTGTGAGCTACTGGTCGGTGACCGATCCACAGCAATATCGCAGTAGGTCGACCACGCGTGCGTGGACCGGGCCGGGGATTCCGTCGACCGACTGGGTCTGCTCGCCGGTCACACCGTCGACCGCGCCGGCTTCGAGAGCCACCTCCAGCAGTCGCTGTTCGGTCTCACCCCTATGCAGCAGCTGTCGGTCGGTGCCGACCGAGAGCGCAGCGACGAGCCCGTACGCTCCCCAGTTCGAGACGCCGGCAACCACGAGTTGGTCGACGGGTGTGACACAAGCGACTGTTGGCCCGTGGTCGACGTAGCGTTCGACCGCCGACCGAACCTCCTTCATCCCGATCTCGTTGCCGCCGTCGCCAACGGCAACCGTCAGCGTCCCGCGGTCAGCTGCCCGATCAAACAGCTCGTCGACGGGATCGACGAGAGCGGTAATATCCTTGCCCGCCATGTTCCGGTAGCTGCCGTCGGCTGTTCTGCCGGGTGTTTCGACCGCGATCACGGCTGCCGGCTCGTAGCGGTCAAGCAGTGACGCGGCACCCGCTGGGGTCATGTCGGATGCTGTTCGTTCGA
>CAZOOU010000235.1:0-2422 GCA_964581495.1 uncultured Haloferacaceae archaeon | reverse complement strand
ATGATGCACCGGACAATGAAACAGTTCCAGGGAATGGGCGACGGCGACATGCAGCGGATGATGAAAAAGATGCAGCAGGGCGACGGCGGCGGTGGCGGCCTCGGTGGGCTCGGCGGGCCTGGCGGTCAGCTCTGAGACGAGTAGGCAGTTCCTACAACCCGTTTTGCGGCGACTACTTATATACCGGATTCCAGCGGTTCGGCATTGTATGCCTCGACAAGCGACAGGAGTTCAGACGGCGGGTCGACAACGGTCTGTGGAGCCTCAAACGGCGTGATGCTGACTTCGCCGGCGACGACGCTCGCCCGGTCAGTGCCCGCTGGATACACACCACGGTACTCGGGGAGTTGTGGCTCCCAGCCGTCGCCGGAGATCGGTTGGGCCGCCCAGTAGCTGCTGTCAAACGTCTCGGCTCCGCCGTCGACGACGGTCGTCTCGTAGTCGGCCAGCGGTGTTGTCAGGCGCATGCGGGTCGGGTTCTGTGACGGGATATTCACGTTGAGCAGGTCGACGCCGTCAAAAACCGTACTGTCGAGCAGTTGGTCGACGAGCCTCGCGGTCACTCGGCCCGCCGGGCCGTAGCCGTCGGCGGCCGGATAGTAGCTCTCGGGGTTGTAAGCCGACACCGCAATGCCGGGGGTGCCGAGAAACGCACTTTCGACGACCGCACCGATTGTCCCCGAATGGCCCATCAGATAGCTACCGACGTTCGGACCGTGGTTACAGCCCGAGACCACGAGTTCGATATCGGCGGCCTCGGGGATGCCGCGGAGTCCAATGGCCGCACAGTCTGCTGGGGTGCCGTCGACGACGTACCCCCACTCGTGGTCGACGATATCGAGACTGTTCGACCGCAACTCGCCCATATCCGAGCGGGCCCGTCCCACCCCGCTTTGGTCGGTTTTCGGCGCGACAACCGTCACATCAGCGACGGTCGACAGCCCTTCGTACAGTGCCCGGAGACCTGGGCTGTCGATGCCGTCGTCATTGGTCAACAAGACAGTCATTTCTCAGAGCATACTCGCCGAGGAATAAAAACCATCGCCCGGAAGGTTGCCAAGTAGTAGCCAGTGGCTACTCAGTGGACGACGACGTCGACGGTCCGGGTTCGCGGGCCGTCGCACTCGACGAGGAGTACTGACTGCCAGCGACCGACCTGGAGCTCGCCGTCCGAGACGGGAACAGTGACGCTTTCGCCGACCAGCATCGCCCGGACGTGACTGTCGGCGTTGCCGTCGAGGGCGTCGTGGGCCCATCCCTCGTCGGGGACCAGGCTATCGAGCCCGTCGGCCAGATCATCCAAGAGACGGCGTTCGTGTTCGTTAACCACGACACCCGCGGTTGTATGGCGAACGAAGACGGTACAGACTCCCTCGGCGTCGGCAGGGAGCTGGTCTGTGACGCGGTCGGTAATGTCGAAAAGGGAGGTTTTGCTCTCGGTCTCGACAGTGAACGGAGGCATATGTCGTGTATTGGCGGCGGTGTCGAAAAGCTATGTGTCGACCAGTAGGAAGCGGCTAACTGGTCGGGAGACCGACGGCTCTTTGCTTGTGCCGTTCGGACTGAGGGGTGTGTACGGCACCCCGTTGCAGTCGGTCGTCGAAGCCCTTGTCGACGTGTTGCCGCTTGTCGCCCGGATCGCGGTGGTGATCTCGATTGCGGTGTATCTCGCCAATGTGGCGGTTGCGTTCGGGCTGGTCCAGAAAATTGCGGGTCTCTCGCGGTATCTCACCGGCCCTGCGAACCTTCCCGACGACGTTGGAACCGCGATTTTGACGACAACAGTCTCGACGACCGCGGGCTATGCGATGTTGGCGGATCTCCGTGAGTCGGGGTATCTCGACGACCGTGCGACGCTGGTCGCGGTCGTGATGAACACCTTCTTCGGCTTTGCCCAGCACGTTTTTACCTACTACATTCCGGTGTTGATCCCGATTCTCGGGCTGTATGTGGGCGTGTTGTACGTCGCCTCCCGCGCGCTGATCGCGCTGGCGATCACCGTTGTCGGCATTTTCGCAGGGGCAATGTTGCTCTCGGAGGCCAACGTCGACCGCTCGGCCAACCTCGATCCAGACGAACTCGACGAGGAAAACCAGACGACTCGCCAGCGGCTTGTTGCGGCGTGGGATCGAACTCGCCCGACGCTTCGTCGACTGGTGCCGCGGCTCGCGGTCGTCTATACGATTGTGACGCTGATCGTCACCCAGTACGATCTGGAGGCGATCACCGGTTCGGCCGACCCGTTGGCGCAGTTGGTTGGGTTGCCGGCGGCCGCGGTGCCGGTGATTGCGGTGTATACGTTCGATACGACAGCCGGGGCTGCGACGATTGCGCCGCTGCTCGGTGATGTGTTTACCCCCCGACAGGCGGTTGCGACGCTGCTTTTGGGTGGGATCGTCTCGTTTGCGGTCTCGACGTTCAA
>CAZOOU010000234.1:0-2429 GCA_964581495.1 uncultured Haloferacaceae archaeon | reverse complement strand
GCGGCGTGTGATTACAGGAAAATCGCGATCCCGACAGTAAGGCTGATGGCGATAACAATGACTATCAGCATGATGATGCCGACAGTCGACAGCAGCCCTCGACGGTCCATCACGCCCCTGTTTGTAACGGAGCAGTATAGCTGGTTCGGCTCTCAGAACGCAAAACAGAAATCTTAGGCCCAAACCAACCCGACAGTCCGTATGAACAAGGCTGTCGTCGCCACCGAGGTCTCAAAAACCTATGGCGACACTGTCGCACTCGACGGCGTCGACCTCTCTGTGGCCGAAGGTGAGGTCTTTGGGCTGATCGGCCCGAACGGAGCCGGCAAAACGACGCTTATCCGCGCGCTCACAGGGACGACGCCGGCCGACGGCGAAATCACTGTTTTCGGAAGCGAACCGACCGCGGTCGACAGCGACCGCATCGGCCTGCTGCCCCAGTCGTTTTCGCCACCGGCGCGGCTCACCGCCCGCGAGTTGATCGACTACTACGGCGGACTGTACGAAACAGCCCGCTCGACCGACGAGATTCTCGCCGATGTTGGGCTGGGCGAGTCGGCCGACAGCTGGTACGAAACGCTCTCTGGGGGCCAGCAACGCCGGGTTTGTGTGGGGACCGCGCTGGTCAACGATCCGGATCTGCTGTTTTTGGACGAACCAACCACCGGGATCGATCCCGCCGGTCGACGCTCGCTGTGGGAGCTGCTGGAATCGCTAGCCGCCGGCGGCACCACGGTCGTGCTCACCAGCCACTCGATGGCCGAGGTCCAGCGGCTCTCAGATCGGGTTGGTCTGCTGCAGGACGGCCAGCTGGTCGCGGTCGGCACACCCACTGAACTGATCGCCGACCACGGCGGCAACAGCCGGCTCATCATCGGTACCGACAACAGTACTCCCGCGGCTGCGGCCCTCACGGACGCTGGCTTCGGGGCCACCCACTCGCCGGGCGAGGTCGTCGTCGACGGCGTCTCGCCGGTCGAGATCGGCGAGGCGGTCGACGTCCTCTCTGCGGCAGCCATTAGCTACGAGTCGCTGCAGTGGACCGAACCCAGCCTCGAAGACGTCTATCTCCAACTCACCGGCGAGACGTTCGAGAGCGTGATGACTCCCGCCGCGAGCGCGGCCACCGACACTGAGACGGCAGCCCCATCCGAGCAGGTCGACGCCGTCTCAGGAGGGGATCAATGAGCCGCAGTCGACGGATTCGCGCCGAGGCAACCGCGGCGTGGCACTCGTTTCTGCGCCGGAAAACGGCCGTGTTCTTTACGTTCTTTTTCCCCGTGATCCTCGTGGTGATCTTCGGCGCGCTGGTCCGGACCCAACCCACCGACGGCGGGCTGTTCGCCGAGCCGGCGGCCTACTACATTCCGGGCTATCTGGCGACCGTGGTGCTGTTTACACCTCTCTCGCGGGTCGGCAGCGAGATTGCTCGCCATCGCGACGACAACCGCTTCGAGAAGCTGGCGACCACCCCGCTGACTCGCACTGAGTGGTTGGTAGCGCACACGCTCGTCAACACGGCCATCATCGGGCTGGCGAGTCTGTTGATTCTCGGGCTCGTCTTGCTGTTGACAGACGCGACGATCCCGATCTCGGCAGATCTGGCGATGCTTGTCCCCTTCGTGGTGTTGGCAGTAATCCTGTTTTGTGGATTCGGCGCGCTGCTCGGTCGACTGGCAGATTCGCAGGACGGGGTGATCGCCGCAAGCAACACCATCGCGCTGCCGCTGCTTTTCCTCTCGGATACGTTCATCACGCTCGAACAGCTGCCGGGCTGGTTCGGGCCGCTGGTCGAACTCTCACCGCTCACGTACTTCGCGCGTGGCGTGCGGGCGATCACGTACGCGCCGGCGGCTGGCGAGCCGTATCTCGGGAATCTTGCCGTGCTCGGTGGGCTTGCGGTGGTGTTTCTCATCGCAGGTGCGTACGCGATTCCACGGACCGACTGAGTGTCGACCTAGCCGGGCTGTCCGGCGATTTTTGTCTCGGCGGGACGTTCGTTGCTGTGTCATGGCATCCCAAACTCCCACACGCCCTGTCGACCAACTGCTCGCAGAGAGCCGGCTCAAACAGGTCAACGTCGTCTCGCTGCTAGCGCAGGCGGGCTACGCCTACCGGAACGGCAACGAACAGCGTGCGGCCCTGCTGGTCGGTGCGGCACTGATCGCACCGAAATATACTGCTGTGTCCTCGCTGGTTCAGGGCGCGCTCACCGCCAACGACCTCCGAAAAACGTTGCTGGCTGATTGACTGCCTGTGGGCGCTCGACTGCATCTGGCTGTCGCTGGAGCGCTGAAAAACAAAGAAGATTGACCTGTGCGACACCGTCGACCGTTTTTGCCGTTCGGAACCCTAGTTCGTCGACTGTTCGAGGACGAGCGTGTCGTCTTCGAGGTAGTGTTCGATGTGGTGGGCGTCCTCTTCGACGT
>CAZOOU010000233.1:0-2456 GCA_964581495.1 uncultured Haloferacaceae archaeon | reverse complement strand
CGCGAGACGTCCCGATCCAGCAGTGTCTCGGCCGCGTCGACGCGCTGGTCGGCATCGGCTTGCTGTGTCTCAACCTGCTGGCGAACAACCGCGGCATCGTCGACTTCAAATGATTGCTCGCGGAGGTCGCCCCAGCCCATCACCGTCCCGCCGTGTTCGTCGGCAAAGTCGGCTGCTGCCTGCTGGTCAGCGAACGGCACCGCCACCGGCCCCGCGGGGGTTTCGGCCGCGCTGTCGACGACGTAGTGGGCGTGCTCGGCGCGCTCCCAGTCGGGCCACCGGTCGGTCTCGATCCGGCCGTCGTCGAGTGCGATTTCGGTGTCGTCGTACGTCGTCACATACGTCACCAGCGGGTAGCCGAACTGCTGTTGGCGTGCCGGATCGTCGATGGCGTCGACGGCGGTTTCGATCCCGTAGTAGCCGATCACGTACTGGTACTGCGAGTAAAACACCTGGGCGCGCGGCACTGCGGCCTCCGAGTCGATGGCCGCGCTGTCTTCCGAGGCGAACCCAATACTGCGAGTATCCTCGAAGGCAACCGGCTCGGGGACGGTGGCATCGACGTCGACGACAAAGAGGCCGGCGGCAACCAGCAGACAGCCGATCAGCACGCCAACCGCGAGGCGTTCGCGTCGAGACCGACTGCCGCCGGGAAACTCCATACGCCACCCTGTACGAGCGGTGCGGCTTTACGCTCTATGGTACGTTCGTCAACGCCGAGCGGGCCGAAACCAACACGCTTAGAGGGACAAGAGAGTATTGTACACAACGGACAAAAGCACTCAGATGCTCACCGAACTCTCGATGGCCGTCGGCGCGGGCGTGGCGACGTTTTTCTCGCCGTGTGCGTACGCGCTGTTGCCGGGCTACGTCGGCGTCTACCTGGGCGACGGCGAGGGGACGCTGCGCAGCGACGGGCTGCGTGGGCTGGCCGCCGCGGCGGGTGTGCTGGCCGTCTTCGCGGTCACCGTCGGGGCTGTCGCGCTCATCGGTGAGGCCGTCCAGCCGTGGATCGGGCGTATCGAGCCGCTGACGGGGCTCGCGCTCGTCGCCTTCGGCGTGCTGTTGGTCGGCGGGTCGACGTTCGGCTGGCAGCTGCCGTTGCCCGATCAGCGACCCGGCGTGGTCGGCTTCGGGATCTTTGGCGCGGTGTACGCGGTCGCCGCGGTGGGCTGTGTCGCGCCGCTGTTTTTCGGGCTGACGCTCGGCGCGATCCAGGCCGGCCCGGCCCAGGCGGCTCTCGTGTTGAGTACGTACGGCGGGACGATTGCAGCACTCCTGTTGGCTGTCACCGTCGCTATCGGTGTCGGCTACGAGATTGCGGAGCTCAAACTCGCGCGGCTCTCGGTCGTCGGCCAGAAAATCGGTGGCGTCGTGTTGATCGCCGCGGGAATCGTCCAGCTCGGATTGACGCTCTAACAGACGCCTACGATCTAATCGAGTCGACCAGCTCGCGGTCGACGTCGGTTGCTGCACGGACGTCGCCGCCGTACTCGTCGGCGAACGCGTCGGCGTCGGCGGCGTCACTGAAGGGGATGAGCTCCGGCCCCATCGCCCCGAAAACGTCGCTGCCGGCGACGACCGAAAGAGCGGACTCCTCGCGGTAGCCGTCAGCCGCAAGGTGGGCTGAAATCGAGGGCTCGTCGCCGTCGTCGACCGAGTAGTCGACATCGCTGTAATCGGTAAGATACGTCACAATCGGGTCGTGGTCGGCTTCGTGGTCGAACCGGTAGCTGAAGGTGCAGGTCACACTGCAGAACCAGGCCGGCCCCTCCCGATCCGGGTGGTCGTCGAAAAACACCTGGCCGGTCGGCCCCGGATGCTCCTCGATCACCATACCGCACTGATCGCAGGCCTGGCCCTCGTCGAGGCTCACCGGTGCCGGCAGCTCGCTGTCGGCCTCCCCGTTGCCCAGACAGCCGGCCACCCCGACTGCGAGGCCACTGCCGACGGCTGTCAGCACGGTTCGACGCGACCGAAATCCCTCTGTCTGTCGCATATCGGCTGTAGGTCGACAACCCTGTTAACCGGTCTGGTGCATGGGTCGATACCGCAAGCAGGCGATTCGATCACTGCACCAGAGAGTACATTGTGAGGAGTCACATACAACTGGTAGATGCACCGCCGAGAGTATCTTGCAACGGTTGCTGTGGGAGGGGTCGGCGCGACCGCTGGCTGTCTGGGTGGGCTGTTCGATTCCGGGCCGGAATCCGTCGTGCTCGGCGAGCCGAGCGACCAGCGGGCCGAAAGCACCGCGCTGGCGTATCCTGCCTACGGCGAAGCGTTTCCCGAATTCAGCCTCCCGAACGCATTCGCCGACGAGCCCTTCGAGTCGACCGCGGTCGACGTTCCGGCGTTATACACTGCCTTTTATGCGTTCTGTCCGGCCGAATGTATCCTGCTGATGGGATCGATGGGCAACATCCAGGCCGAACTCGACCGCCGAGAGCTTTTGG
>CAZOOU010000232.1:0-2460 GCA_964581495.1 uncultured Haloferacaceae archaeon | reverse complement strand
TACATCATCTCTCTGGTGGGAGATTCAAATGCCTTTCTTATTGGCCAACAGCCTGCGTGGGTATCTGAAACACACGAATTCCCACCGCACAACAACTCCGCTCGTAGCCAGCAAATATCAGGACAGCGTCGACTCGGTGTCGATGCCGTAGGCCTGTTTTGGCGTCTCAACGTGGGCCCGCTGAATCGCCTCGTCGTGGCCCTGCTCGGCGAGCCAGCGCACGCGCCGCGGCACCGTCTTGGGCCCCAGCACCGCGCCGGGCCGGTCGGGGTCGTCGATGAAATCCGTCTCCATCAGGAAGGGCTCGCCCGACTCGGCGGCGGTCTCGATCCAGTCCTTGTTGCTCATCACACTCGGCGTCGGCCCGGCGAGTCGACCACCCGCGTAATGTTTGACGACCCGGTGGGCGGCCAGCCCGCGCGCTTCGGCCCAGTCGGCGATCTCGGTGAGGTCCTCGCTGGCTTCCGTATGGAGCTGGACCGCACAGTCGACCTCGCTGGCGAGCGAGAAGGCGTGTTTCATCACCTCGTTCGAGGCCGCCCAGACGGCCTCAGAGACTTCGTAGTGGGGTCGACCCGATTTGAGTCCCAGCGCGCGCCCGTCGTCGACGTACTCTGCAGCGATGTCGAGGACGCCCTGCATGCAGTCACGTGCCTCGGCGGGCGAACAGCCGCGATCCTCGACGAGTCGACTGATCAGCCCAGGATGGGCACCCAAAATCGCCCACGCCCGGCCGTCGAGGTGGTCGGTTGCCTCGTCGACGATCTCGCAGGTCGTCTCAAAGACGGGCCTGAAATCTTCTGGGTCAGTGCTCTCGACGCCGAGTTTCCACGACGGCTGGTTGACGATCAGCAGGTGCGTCCCCCCGAGGCGCGCAAACTCGTCGACGGCGTCCATCCCCCGCCCGCGTTCGGGGTCGAGATGCAGATGGTTGTCGAGCACCGGCGTCTCCAACTCGTTCATAGATGGGAATTCGGTCGACAGTACAAAAGTCGGCAGGTCTACGACTCGAACGAAACGTCGGCGGCGGTGTCGCTGTCGGTCACCGTCGCTTCGGGCTGTGCGGCAAACCCTTCGTGAAGCCGGTCGTAGGTGTCGGTGACTGCCTCGACGATAACGCTCGTGTCGCCGATGACTGGCATAAAGTTCGTATCGCCCTTCCAGCGCGGAACAATGTGGGTGTGAATATGATCGCCGATTGAGCCGCCGGCTCCCTCGCCGAGGTTCATTCCCGTGTTGAAGCCGTCCGGGCCGAGTCCGCTTTTGAGCGCACGGAGCGTGACCTGTTTGAGGCGGGCGTGATCCAGCAGTTCGGCGTCGGGGAGCTCCTCATACGTGCCGACGTGTCGACGGGGGATCACCATCGTGTGGCCGGGGTTGTAGGGGTAGTTGTTCAACAGGACAAAGGAGTGGTCGCTGCGGGCAACAACGAGATTCGAGCGGTCGTCGTCCTGTTCGGGCAGTACGCAGAACGGACAGCCCTCAAGCTCGGCGTTTTTATCGTCGCGTTCGACCCACTCGATCCGCCAGGGGGCGACAATCTGGTCCATACCGGATACAGTTAGCAGACTGGTATAACCGTGTCCGTCGACCACCAACTGGTGGCCACAACATTCACTGTTGGTGGCTACTGGTTTTATTCGCACTGCTGGCCTATCGCTGACATATGGCCACAACGCCCTCCACCCCGGACAACACCGTCGAGTACTGTTCGCAGTGTGGACGGGAAACCTCCCACGTGGTTCGTGTTGAGATCCGAACAGAGAGCACGAAGCCTCAAAACGCGGAGTTCTCCCGAGAGCCCTACCGAGTGACGCGCTGTCTCGAGTGTGGGGCCGAAACGACGCTGCGGATGAACAACGCCTAACGCTAATCGAAGCGGTGGATGCCTGCAGTCGTGACGTCACAGCCGTCTTCGGTAACAATGAGTGTGTGTTCGGCCTGGCTGACGAGCTGGCCGTCGTCCTCTTTGAGCACAGGATACCCCTTGATGATTCCTGCGCGTTTGAGTCGACGCAGTGCCATCTCCGACCGGGAGCCTTCGAGCCACCGCTCGGCAAACGGCAGATCGTCGAACGCCTCGATCTCCTCGAGGACCTGTCGGGCCCGTCGGTCCCGAACGCTGCCGTCTGCGACCTGTTCGTAGATCTCCTCGGTCGCACCCTCGCCGACTTTGCCGCGGCCGTCGGTTGCGAACGGTTCGATCGCGATTACCTGGCCGGCTTCGAGTTCGACGCTTCGTTCGACCGCGCGGTTCGGGATGTTCGGGCCCGTGTGGGCGTCGTACTGCTCGACGCCATGCCCGGAGAGATTCAGAATGGGTGTGTAGCCGTAGCCCTCGATCACTGACTGGATCTCCGCGCCGACCTCGCCGACTTCGACACCGGGACCGACGGCGTCGACGGCGGCTTCGAGCGCCTGCTCGGCGGCTTCGACGAGTTCGGTGTTGTCCGACAGATC
>CAZOOU010000231.1:0-2465 GCA_964581495.1 uncultured Haloferacaceae archaeon | reverse complement strand
TCGTCACCGACTCTGTCGACCCTTCGTCTGCCGGTAATCCCGCGAAAAGACGTTCTCCATGACGTGCTCAATGAACGCTTCGCTGTCGGCGTCGGTCTGGGTTTCGAGTTCGACCATTGGGACGAGTTCGAAGCCGCGACCCCGAATCGTCGTGGCGTGTTCGGTCTCGATATCGAAGCTCTCGGGTTTGCGGGTGGTGTAGTCGATCGCTAACGATTCGAGCACGCGCTGGCCGATCGGGACGATAATCTGAGGGTTGATCATCCGGATTTCGGCGTTGAGATACGGCTCGCAGGTGTCGATCTCCTGATTGGTGGGTGGTCGCTCGGGATCTCGACAGCGCGTCAAATACGTACAAAAGGCGTTCTGCATGTCGGGGTTGTCAGCGTCGGGCTCCGAACGGACAAAGCCGAGTTCGCCCAAGATCCACTGGAGTCGACGACCCGGGCTGTCGCCGGTAAACGGGATGCCGCTTTCGTCGGCACCCTCGTGTGGGCGTTCGGCCACAAAGAGGAACTCCCCGCCGACATCGCCGTAGCCGTGGACGACGTTCGTGCGGGGCTCACAGAGATTCGGGCAGTTGGTACACTGCTCGTCCATGCCGAAGGGGTTCTCGGGGTCAGGCTGGTGGGCGTCCACACAGATCACACGAGAGCCGAAAATAAAACGCTACGGATGGACCGAACAATCAGAGACCGACGATCACAGCGGCTTGGTCGGCCTGTTCGGCGAACTCCTCGATTTCGGGGCCGTAGACGGTGACCACATACAGCAGCGTCAGCAAGATCGCATCGTACAGCCCGTGGATCACCGCGACGACCGTCAGGTTCTCAGTGTACTCGTAGATCGCACCGAACACGATCGAGCCACCGACCAACGCCATCATCGAGGCAGCTGTCGACGCGACCCCGGCCCCACCGAACCCGTGGGCAGGAATGTGAATCAGCGCGAAAATCACACTCGCAAGCAGGATGGCCGCCGCGGCCCCAAACGACTCGCGCAGTCGACTTTGGACGACCCCGCGATACAGCAACTCCTCGAACGGCCCGACGATAAAGATCACCAGCGGCACCATGTACAGATACAGCCGTGGATCGATATCACCCAGTGCGCCCAGCGCGTGCTCGGATGGCTCGACACCCAAAAGCAGGCTCAACTGCGAAATCGACGCCGTCACGAAGATGATCCCGAACGGGGCGGCGATGATGATCGCCGTCTCGATGAGTGTGGGTCGACGGATCGGGACGTACGCCAGTCCACGGCCCGTATACCACAGATAGAGCGCCGACAGCCCGCCCATGCCGATGACCTGGCCGACGAACAGTTCAAGACTGATCAACGCGAGCGGCGCGTCCGGAATCGGGATTCCAAGCCACTGAGTGAGCACCAACAGCGGCAGCAGAATGCTCAACGAGACGACGATCGCACCGATACCGAGCCCGGTGGCGATCCCGACCGTCCGGAGTTTCTCGCGGGTCGAATCAGGGGGAGTCTCGTCAGCCGTGGAGTCCGAGGGCAGATCGTCGGGACTGTCAGCCGCGGGGCCGTTCTGAAGGGGTTCGTCGGGAGCACTCTCAGTCGAGGGCTCGTCGTTGGGCGGGTCGTCGGACGGGGCGGTCATCGTCGACCACCCGTTCGGAGGAAGCCAGCGCGCAACTGTGGAGGAGACAGCAACTGCGGCGGATGTTTCATACCGCTCTGTAGTCCTGCGACGAGCAAAAGCCCCCGGTTTCACAACAGAAACGTATCACCGCGCCGGTTGGTCGGTTTGGCCTTCTCGGCGCACTGCACGCAGAATCCGAACTCGCCGTCGACGCACAGTCGACAGACAATGGTTCCGCAGCGATCACACGCGATGCCGTCGGTTGGTCGACCACAACGTTCACACGCCATACGTCGACGTTGGTCCGGGCCTACCTGAATCCCCGGCTCAGAACCAGCCGGCGACAACGGCGACCCAACCAGCGGTCACGAGCAAGCCGAGTCCGAACAGTCCGGAGTTGGCCACACCGCTGTTGGCGCGGGCCAGCGAGATCGAAAACGACCGGCTCGACAGCGGCCACAGATACGGGACACCAGCCGGCGTGAGCGTGTCACCGATCAGATGGGCGACCACGGTGAGCGCGCCAACCACAAACCCGAACGTCGACAGCGAGAGACTGCTCGCGACGACCGTCTCGGCGGCAGTTCCAATCGCCCACCCCACCCCGCCGACGAGCGCGGCAAACAGCAGTGAGTGGGTTGGTCCACGGTGTTCGATCATCGGCAGCCGGTGGTCGACATCCGGCAGCATCGAAAACCAGACCATCACGAGACCAGCGGTCGCAGCAAGCCACAAAAGGCCACGCGTAGCCAGAGAGTAGCCAACCGGCCCGAAAACGAGCAGCGAGACGCCGAGATGACCCTTTTTGAACATACCAGGGAGTAGCCGGCAGTCAGGAAAAACGATTCGACTCCGTCGACTG
>CAZOOU010000230.1:0-2467 GCA_964581495.1 uncultured Haloferacaceae archaeon | reverse complement strand
ACACAGAGCATGCAGTCGATACACTGGTCTTCGCGGGTGGGTTCGACTTTCTGTTCGCTGGCCGGATGGTCGGGGGTGTCGACCCACGTAAAAACGTCGACGGGGCAGTTTTCGAGACACGCGCCGTCGGCAATACAGATGTCGTAGTCGACGGCGACGTGGGTGCCGTGGATGCCGAGCTTTTCGGGTGGGTCGACGGGCCCCCAGACGTCGACGCCGTTTTCCTCACCTACCTTTTCGCGGTTTACATCGAAGTTCGGGTCGATAGCCATTGGCGAACAGTGGTGAGGCGGCTACTTAAGAGCGTTCTTGGGACGGAACTGTCAGGTGTCGACTGCGGGACTGTCTCTCACAACCAGTAAATAGTCGACGTGAGAGGTATCCGTTAGTCAGTCACTACGCGGCGTTAGGCAGTGACTTCGGGTGCGTCCCGCTCGGCGGCCTGCTTGCGGGCGTACGCCGCGAAGTTCTCGAACAGCTGTTTGGCCTCGCAGGCGGCGGCATGCTGGTCGGGCGAAATATCCGCGAGTACGCGGTCGACCTGCTCGTCGCCCAGTCGCTCGCGCTTGCTTTCGGCGATATCCTGGGCCGTTTCGATATCGTACTCTGGGTGGAACTGCACGCCCCAGCAGTGCTCGCGACGGAAGCCGTGGACGCCGTACTCGTTGCGCGCGATCAGTTCCGCGCCTGGCGGCAGCTCGGCAACCGCATCACCGTGGCTGGTGAAGACTCGAAACGACTCGCTGATTCCGTCGAAAAGCGGATCGTCGTCGACCTGCTCGACGGTGTTGTACCCCAACTCGAAGCTGTCCATGCCCGCCACGCGGCCGCCCAAGGCTTCCGCGAGCACCTGGTGGCCGTAACAGACACCAAGAATCGGAACGCCGTCGGCAGCCGCCTCGGCGACGTACTCGACCAGTGGCTCGATCCACGCTTCGTCCTCGTAGACGGACGACCGCGAGCCCGTCACGACCAGGCCGTCGAAATCGGTGTGCGGTGGCAGCGTGCCGCTGTTGACGTCGAACTCGACCAGGTCGGCATCGAGTTCGCGTCTGAAGTTGCGGGTCGTATGTTCGTTGTCGTGGGCCGCCTGCAGCAGTCCAAACCGGAGTCGTCTCATTGGTTGTCTCTATCCGCGAACAAGTAAGTCGGTTGTGTCGACCGCGGGTTCTGCCGGACTCGATGAGCGCTCCTATTGTTCGACTGCGTCCAGAAAACCGACCAACTCGTCGTTGAGCGCGGCCGACCGCTCGATACCGACTAGATGGCCCGCCTCGGGGTAGGATCGAAACTCACCGCGGGGCAGATCGTCGGCCAGCCGTCGGCTCGTCTCGCTTTCGACCACCGAATCCTGTCCCCCTGCCACCACGAGTGCGGGACGGGTGATCTCGTACAGCGGCTCGGCATCGAATCCGTCGATAGCCGCCTGCTGGGCCGCTTGGGCGGCTGGCGTGGCGTCCTCGTCGCCTCGCCAGTCGACGATTTGGTCGATTACGTCGGGGTGGCTTTCGCCGAAAGGCGTCGACAACAGCGCCTCCGTTGAGGCCCGGATGGCCGAGCTATCGGCAGGATCTGCCCGTATCTCTGTGCCGTCGTAGTCTGCACCGGAGACGGGCGTTCCGATCAGGCTGAGACTCCGAACGCGGCCGGTCCGGCGGGCGGCCGCCAGCCCGACACAGCCGCCGAGCCCGCAGCCGACGAGATGGGCCCGCCGGATCGACTCCTCGCCGAGGACGGCCTCGAAGTCGTCGACGAAATCCTCGAGCGAGTATGGACCGGGTGGGGCCGCCGACCGACCAGTTCCGCGGTGGTCGTAGACGATGGTGTCGCGGCCGCTAAGGCCGGCGTACTGCCAGCTCCACTGCCAGGCTCCCAATCCGAGCTCGCCGACCAGGACGACCGGTTCGCGGTCGGGATTGCCCGCGGTTCGTTCGTAGTAGATCTCACAGCCCGATCCGTCCGTTGTTGGCATACGACTGCTGGGTGCTCGGCGTGCCTAAAAGATCCGACCCGCGGCAAGTCGACGGCTTAAGGTTCGTCCCGCCCCTCCAGTGGCATAGCGTACAACTGATCCTATGGCGTCTCCGTATGATATTCTCGATATAGATTCCGATGCCGACCCCGAAGCGATCAAAGCCGCCTACCGCAGCCGGGTCAAAGAGACACATCCGGATCTGGGTGGCAGCGAGGCAGCGTTCAAACGCGTCGAGCGCGCCTACGAACAACTGAGCGAAGCCGACGTCGACGAGCGTGTCGACCACGCTGACGTCGTCGCCGACCAAGAGCCAGCCGACGAACCCACCCAAGTCGAGTATCTCAACTACGAGGTGCTCGACGACTACGGCTGGGAGCTGGATGACGACGAGCTGTTCGAGAAGGCTGCGGCCGCCGATCTGCCGCCCGTCGACTACGGAACGTTCGAGGTCAAAGACGACGAAACGCTGCTGGAGGCGGCCGAACACAACGG
>CAZOOU010000229.1:0-2469 GCA_964581495.1 uncultured Haloferacaceae archaeon | reverse complement strand
GTTCGTGTGCTGCCGAGTTTGACACCGACAGGGGTTATTTCGCTTGCTTCACTCGATCCGTCGAACGTGTCGTCTTCAGTTTCGTCTGCCATAGGTATATGTGGGTCACGGTAGTGACGCCAGCGTGGCGACATACAGCAGGCTGAGACGATGATCACCAGCCGTCAACGGCCGGTCGTGGGCCGGTTCGGAAAACTGCTCGACCAATGCGTTGAGTTCGGTTTCGGCTTTCGGCGTGATCCATTTGAGCTGCCGGTAGTAGCTGAGTGCGCGCTTGGCTCGCTCGCGTCCACCGACGTGGACTAAAAAGTCGAGCCACTCCTCGCAGACGCCCTCTCCGACGGTCGACTCCGGGAGAGTCGACAGAAACGGCCGTCGAAGCTGGTCGAGCCGCTGGCGGTCCGACTGGAGTGCCAACAGATTCCGGAACTGCCTGTCGCGGATCGACTCGTCGGGCTTTGGCTTCTGCTGTGTCGGTCCGCCGGTCGAATCGTCGACCGACTCCGCGCCGGCTAGCTCTCGTAACTCTGCGGCGTCGTACTCTCGTGGATTTACTGTCATCGTCTCAGGTCCGTCGCCAGGTGGTCACCCGCGTCGTGCCCTGCCCGACTCTCTTTTTTGAACGACTATCAGCATTCTGGTGACTGTGTCGTGTGTTGGCTAGCTACACCTCCTCGCTGACAGAGTGATCACATGGTCCCAGTGACTGCATGGCCCCTGTGACTGCATGGGTCCAGTGACTACCCGTGTCGTAACGCCTAAGAGCCAAACGGCCATTTTATCCGGTAATGAACCAATTCGTTAGCCCTCTCGGGAGGTGGCCCCATGGGTGTTGAAATCAAAGAATCTGGGGTCACTGCCGAGGAATTCGCTGATATGGAGCAGTTCGTCTACGACTATCTCTCTGCGAGCGTCCAGTCGGAAGACGACGGCGGACGCATGCGCTGGTACCCCTGGCACAGCGCGGAGTACCGATTCAACCACATCAAGAACGTGGTCGACCTCGCCAGAGTGATCGCCCAAGACGAAGGTGCGGACGTCGATATCGTCTCGGTGGCAGCACTGTTTCACGACATCTCGAAGCTCGAAGCACCCCAAGATATCCACGCCGAAGAGGGAGCCAACGTTGCCCGCCAGTATCTGACGACGCGGTGTGAGTTCCCCCAGTCGTTCGTTGATTCGGTCTGTGCAGCGATCGAAGCCCACTCCCATCAGGGCTCGCTGGCCGAACTTCCACTGGAAACTCGGTGTCTGGTCGAAGCCGACATTCTCGACAAAATCGGCGCCAACGGCACCGCACTCATGCTGTTGCGGATGGGTTATGAGTCGAGAACTCACATGGACGCCGCCCGCATGGTCGACCGCGTGTTCCAGCGCGGCAAAGACCACGTCGGTCGACTCGAATCCGACAAAGCCGAGTCGATCGCCCACCAGCGACTCAAGCGCGTCAAATGGTTCCGCGAGTGGCTCGAAGCGGAGGTCGCCGAGATGGACCGCGAACGCGACATTCCGGGCCCGAACTAACCGTCGAACAGTCGACCTGCCGGCACGCAGCCACGCGGATCTCGAGCCGATCTGACGGCTCGACAGAGACACTGTTTAGGCTGCCCGGTGTGTTTCTCAGCCCAGTATGCAGTCTCTCGAACTCCACGTCGCGTTTGTCGCACTGCTGGTCGGCACCCAGGCGTTTTTCACCGCGCTGGCCGTGCTCAACGTCCGGCACGCCGACCGACTGGTCGACGAAAAAACCGACTGGCTCGCCGCGACGCTCGCTGTCGACGACCCCGACGAACTCCGGGCGTACCACCGGCTGACGACGGCGTTTTCCGAACTCCAGTCGTGGCTCGGCCTCGCCGCTCTGTTGGCTGTCCTCTATGCGGGCGGGCTCGCGTGGACCGTCGACCTCCTTGCGGCAACTGGCTGGTCGACGGTCGTCCAAGGAATCGCCTTCTTTGTCGGGCTCGTCGTCGCCACCCAGCTGTTTTCGATTCCGTTCAGCGTTGTGTCGACGTTCGGTATCGAGGAGATATTTGATTTCAACCAGCAGTCGCCCGCGCTGTTCGTTCGGGACCAGCTCGTCACCCTCGCCATCTCAGCTGTCTTTACCGTGATCCTCGGCGGCGCAATTCTGGCGTTTATTAGCGCGCTGCCGACGCTGTGGCCGCTTGCCGCGTGGCTGCTGTTTGTTGCCTTCTCGCTGGTGATGCAGATACTGTATCCGCGGGTGATCGCGCCGCTGTTCAACGAGTTCAAGCCCGTCGAATCGGGCGAGCTTCGGGCGGCTGTCGAAGACGTCTTCGAGCGCGCCGGCTTCAGCACCAGCGATATTTATACGATGGACGCCAGCAAGCGCTCGACGCAGCTCAACGCCTACTTTATCGGGTTCGGTCGGACCAAACGGGTCGTTCTCTTTGATACGCTCGTCGACGCCATGACACTCCCCGAACTCCAGGGCGTGTTGGCCCACGA
>CAZOOU010000228.1:0-2472 GCA_964581495.1 uncultured Haloferacaceae archaeon | reverse complement strand
CGACGACCGCGGCGGACTCGTGGCGTTCAATCTCGATTCGGTTCACGCCCACGACTTATCGAGCATTCTGAACGACCACGCGGTGGCGATTCGCGCGGGCGACCACTGTACCCAGCCGCTCCACGACACGCTTGGCGCGGCGGCCTCGGCACGAGCGTCCTTCTATATCTACAACACGCGCGAGGAGGTCGACGCACTCGTCGACGCCGTCGAGTCGGCACGCCAACTGTTCGCGTAAGCGACTCGTCGCTGCTGGTCGCCGCCGTAGTCACCGATTACTTATATACTATTTATATACTGGCTACAGATCCGGAGCGGCCGAATCGTCGGGCCGCGGCAGCGTAATGACGACCGTGGTGCCGGTTTCGGTGTCAGGAATCCGGAGCCGGCCGTCGTGTCGACGGACGATCCAGTTGACGAGCCACAGCCCCAGACCGCTGCTGTGTTGGAGCGGCGTGATTTCCTTGCTGCCGGTGATGATCGCGGCCTCCTCGGGGTGGATGCCGGGGCCGTTGTCGGCGATTCGGAGGACGACAGCGTCCGGCGTCGTCGAGACAGCGACCTGTGCAACCGGTGTGTGGCCGCTGTGGGCCGCGACGTTTGACAGCAGCTCGTCGACGGCGAATCCGAGCGTCGGTCCACCGCGAACCCGCACGGATTCGGGGCCATCGAGCGTCACCGACAGCGCGGCGTACTCGGTGGTTGCCTGGTCGATTCGCTCTCTGAGCAGAGCCATCAGATCGACCGACTGGCCCGCAAGCGCCGCAGGGTCGATGAGCTGTTCGGTGAGTCGGACCCGGTCGGCCGTCGAGAGCACACGCGAAATCGCCGTCTCGATCGTCTCGGCGCGCTGGATGGTTTCGGCTGTTTCTGCCTCGCGTTTGACGCCGTCGGCGTAGCCAACCGCGACGTTGAGCTCATTGCGGAGGTTGTGTCGTAAAAAGCGATTGAGCACGAGCAGCATCTGCTCGCGGCGCGCCAACGTCGTCGACAGCCGGTCGAGCGCGTCACCGATCGAGCGCCACTCGCTTGTGCCGTCGAACGCGATATCGTCGTCATACGTCCGGGCTTCGATGTTTTCGATCCGACGATGAAGCCGTTCAGTGTGGCGGATCTCCGTCTGGTAGATCCAGATACCGAACCCCGAAATCGTCCCGATAAGCAGAACCGAAAGCACGAGTTGGATCGCCGTCAGTCGGCGAATCTCGTCGTCGATGGCCGCCGTATCGTAATGGGTTGTCACCGTCCAGTCGGTCGACGAAAGCAACACGGTGTAGGTGATCGTTTCATCGAATCGGTCGGCCGTCGAGTACAGTTCCGTCTCGCCGCCGGCGACGGTCACAGCGACGTCGTCGCTGGTGTCGTCGAACGGCGCGAACAGTGTCGTCTCGTTGAGATCCAACGCAGCGTTGAGCGAGCCGACGACAGCACCCGAACTGTTGTGGATCGGCGCACTCATGACGACCACATGATTGCCGGTGTCAGCGATGAACGGATCGCTGATGTGGGTCTCGCCGGCCAGCGCGCGCTGGACGTACTCACGGTCGCTGAAGGACTCACCGACGACAGCGGCGCGTGTTTGCTCGTCGACACCGGCGATTGCGCGCATCTGGCCGTCGCTGTCGACGACCGAGGCACCCGTGAAGGCGGAGTCGTCGACGAACGCATCGAGTGCGGCCTGCTGGCTGACATCACCGTTGGCGCGGAGCTCGGGGTTTGACGCCGCGACGCTGACGGCCTGCTGTTGCTGGCCGAGGCGGCTGTCGAGTACCGTCCCGGCCGTCTGCGCGTCGCGTTCGAGCGTCTCGGCGGCGTCGGCGCGAATATCGGTTTGGTAGCTGCTGAAGGCGGCGACAAGCACCCCCGCCGTGATGATCGTGACCAACACGAACACCAGCAGAAACCGATGTTTAGTTTTCATTATCGGTGATACTCTCGAATAACAAACAGTCTACACGGAGAGCTAATAAATGAGGCGGCCCGCGTGAGGAGCCGACGGGACCTTTTTCAGCCGGAGCCGCCGAACGCCGGAACAAAAAAAGACGACCCGATAGCGCGGGGTTAGTTGTCGGCGCGAACCCACTGTTGGAGACTGAACCGGTCGTATGCGGTTTCGTCGGCCAGCTCCCAGTCGGCCTCGTCGAAATCGGGGTAGTAGGTATCGCCCTCGTGAGAGCCGTGGACGCGACTGAGGACCATCCGGTCGACGTGCGGCTGAAACAGCCCGTAGATCGCGCCGCCGCCGATCACGTAGGCTCGGTCCGCGCCCAGTGAGTCGGCGACCGCGACCGCTTGGTCGACATCGCTGGCGTGGGAGGCGGTCTCGACGTCGAACGAGCTCGTGGTGCGGCTGAGGACGATCTGGTGGCTTCCCGGCAGATCATCGAGCATCGACTCGAAGGTAACGCGACCCAAAATCACGGGGTCGTCGGCGATGCGCCCGCGGTACTGCTGTTTGTCGGCCGGAATCGA
>CAZOOU010000227.1:0-2479 GCA_964581495.1 uncultured Haloferacaceae archaeon | reverse complement strand
CTGAGGACATTGAACACGCCGTCGACGCCGCGTTGGACGCTGGATTCGCTAAAGCCGACCGCGCCGCCGAGTTCGGGGTCGATCGTCGGAATCCCCTCGTCGGGCGCGACCCGCGCCAGCTGGCCGTCGGGGCCTTTCTGGTCAAGCACGTACCCACAGTCGAACACTTTGGCTAGTCTGAGACACTCACTGTGTTTCGAGTGTCGACGACCACACCGCACCCGTACTTCGTCGATCATGCGGCTGGTCGAGCCTTGGTGGAGATCCAAAATTAGGTCGGCGGTCTGGGCAGCCTCGAAAACGGCCGCCGAAATACGTTCGCTGGAGCTGCCGGTTTCGTCGCCCGGAAACGTCCGGTTGAGTTTGCGGTCGTCGATCGGGTTGCGGTGTTCGCCAACCTGAAAGCCGTAGTAGTTGACAATGCCGACGACCAGCACCGATCCGGCGAGTTCGGCCGGATCGAGCTGCGGGACCACCCGCCGGATCACCCCCAACCCGTTGAGTTCATCGCCGTCGCTGACCGCTTGCATGTAGAGTCGCTTTCCCGGTTCGGCACCGTTGATTACGGCCACCGGAAGCTCGACGCTGGTTCCACTGCGGGTTTCGCCAACCGAGAGTCGACCCACATCGAACTCACCGGGTGCCGCACTCGCAGTGCCGAGCGAGATCGTCATTGGCCCAACTGTGGTTCGGGCCGACCTTTAGGGGTTCGGTCGGGGCGAACGAAGCGGTGTACTGCCACCGAGTGTGCCCAGTTCGCGGGGGGTTTTTGTCGACTGCCGAAAACAACGGGATATGAGTGACCGCGAAACGAGCCCCCTGGATGGCTACCGACAGTTTCTCGCGCTCCGCGGCGACGTACTCGTGTTGTCGGTGGCGATGTTCGGCTTCTCGCTGGGATTCCAGATGACCACCCGCTTTCTGCCCGAATACCTCAACGTCTTGGGTGCCAGCGCGTTCGTCATCGGCGTGTTTGGCACCTTTGGCAACCTGATCAGCGCGGTGTATCCGTACCCCGGCGGGGCGGTCTCGGATCGGATCGGCTCGCGGTACGCCCTCACACTGTTCGGGCTGCTGTCGACGCTTGGGTTTCTGTTGTGGTTTCTCGCCCCCTCCTTCGGGACGGTCACCATCGCGGGCGTGACGATCCAGCCGTGGCTCTGGGTGTTCGTCGGACTCATCCTTGCGCAGGCGTGGAAATCATTCGGCCTCGGCGCGACGTACGCCATCGTCAAACAGAGTGTCGAACCAAGCCGGCTCGCACGTGGGTTTGCCAGCACCGAAACCTTCCGACGGAGTGCGTTTCTGCTTGGCCCGGTGGTGGCGACGGGGCTGTTGACGCTCCATCCTGCGTTCGAGGTGAGCTTTCGGTACGTCCTGGGTGTCGCGGTCGTGTTCGGCGTGCTTGCGACGGTTGTCCAGCATTTCTACTACGACGCCAGCGGAGATTCGTTCGGCAAAGCGTTCGGCGGGCTCGACCAGATCCGCGAGGACCTCCGAGAGATGCCGTCGACGCTCCGACCGTTGTTGGTTGGTGATACACTGGTTCGGTTCGCCAACGGGATGGTGTACGTCTTTTTTATTATTGTTGTTACCGACTTCCTGCAAGTCGGCCTGGAGCTGCCACTGCCGGTCGTGGGGACGGTCGACCTCTCACCGGCGGCCTTTTTTGGCCTGCTTTTAGGAGTTGAGATGCTCGTTGCTCTGCTGGTGATGGCTCCCTCAGCGGCAGCGGCCGAGCGGGTTGGACTCAAACCCGTCGTTGCCGCCGGGTTTGCGGTGTATGCGATCTTTCCGATTTTGCTTATCAGCGCGCCGGCCAGCGCGACCGTCCTGGTGGTGCTGTTTGCCTTCTCTGGGGTGCGGTTTGCGGGACTCCCCGCACATAAGGCACTGATTGTCGGCCCTGCCGAAAAGGACGCCGGCGGCCGGGTAACCGGCTCCTACTATCTACTGCGGAACACGGTCGTGATCCCAAGCGGAGCCATCGGCGGCGCGCTGTACGGCGGCCTGCCGAACCCGGCGGGCGGCCAACTCATCGCCGGGAGTCCGACGCTTGCCTTTGGGCTCGCAACCGTAATCGGCCTGGTAGGCACTGGCTACTTTCTGGTGTTCGGTCGGGAGTTCGAGGCCTATCAGTAACCGCAATTCATAGCACTCTCGGCTACGAACCCAGCCTCAAGTCGTGGACCGAACACAACTAGATCGTCTCGTCGCCGGGATCGTCGGCATTGTCACTCTGGTTGGTGTTGCCTTTGCGTGGCAAGCCACCCAGTCGACCGGCGGCGGCCACATGGGCCCGGGAGGCGGCGGCATGCAGCCAACCCAACCGCTGTGGATACTGATTGGGACGCTCATTGTCGCAGGAGTAGTGGTGGCGATCTATCTCGGTATGCGTCAACAAATAACCGCTGGTGAGTCGACCGTCTCGACAGATTCGGCCGTAGCAACGCCAGCCGACGGCGAGGCGACACCAGCG
>CAZOOU010000226.1:0-2487 GCA_964581495.1 uncultured Haloferacaceae archaeon | reverse complement strand
ATCGAGATCATCCAGTCGTTTACACTGATCCACGACGACATCATGGACGACGACGACCTGCGGCGTGGTGTCAAGTCGGTCCACAACCAGTACGACACAGAGACAGCGATTTTGGCGGGCGACACGCTCTACTCGAAGGCCTTCGAGATCATGGCCGATGTGGGCGGCGAGCCGGCAAACACCCTTGAGGTAATGCGCCGGCTCTCCTCGACCTGTACCAAGATCTGTGAGGGCCAATCGCTGGATGTCGCCTTCGAGTCCCGCGACGATCTGACGCCCGAGGAGTATCTGGAGATGGTCGAACGCAAAACGGCCGTCCTCTATGGTGCGGCCGCAGCCGTGCCGGCGCTGCTGCTCGATGCCGACGACGAGATCGTCGACGCCATGTACAGCTATGGAGTCGAGTCGGGCAAAGCGTTCCAGATTCAAGACGACGTGTTGGATCTCACTGTTCCAAGCGAGGAACTCGGCAAACAGCGCGGCTCGGATCTCGTCGAGAACAAAGAGACACTGATCACCCTGCACGCTCGCCAGCAGGGCGTCGACGTCGACGGGCTACTGAGCGACTCGACGGTCGAAAGCGTCACCGAAGCCGAGATCGACGCTGCCGTCGAGAAACTCGAAGCCGCAGGGAGCATCGACTACGCCCGCGAGATGGCCGAAGAGCTTACCGCTCAGAGCAAAGAGCGGTTGGACGTCCTGCCGGACAACGAGGCCAGCGACCTCCTTGCAGATCTGGCCGACTACCTGATCTCTCGGGGCTACTAATCGGTCATCGGCTCCACAAAACGCCAGCTCTTCATCGGAAATCAGGTGTGTTCGAGACGGTACGGCCCGGTTGGGTTATTCACGTAGTCCGTCGACAGTGTCGAGAACGTCCTCGGCGTGTTCGTCGGGCGAGACGCCCTCGAATACGGCGGCGATGGTGCCTTCCGGGTCGACGATGTACGTGTTTCGAAAAACACCATCAAAGGTGCGACCGAACATGTTTTTCTCGCCGTAGGAGTCGTAAGCTCTGCCTACGTCGCCGTCAGGGTCCGACAACAGATCGAACGGCAGGTCGTGTTTTTCAGCGAACGCAGCGAGATCGTCGACCGGATCGTCGCTGATGCCGACCACACGCACACCGCGGTCGTCGAACGCCGCGAGTCGGTCACGGAAACTCGTGGCTTCGGTTGTACAGCCCGGCGTATCGGCGCGTGGATAAAAGTAGACGACGACATAGCCGTCGACGTCCGAAAGCGAGACGGCCTCACCGTGTTGGTTTTGGAGCGAAAACTCGGGTGCGTGGTCGCCAACTGAGAGCATGCCTGCGGCTTGGTGTGGGCGGTCAAAGTAGTTGCGCATCCTGGAGTTTGATGTCCGTGGCTCGGTTGGCCGGTGATATGATCATCCCCGTCCCCAGGTCACTGTGTTCGGGAACGCCTATACAATCGCAGTCACAAAGGTCACCAATGACCGACGACACCGACACTGCGGTTGCGGGCTGGTTTGCGGATGTCGAGCCCGGAGACGTCGAAGCCGCCAGCCAGGCGATCCGCGACGGGAGTGCAGCCGAGCCGGCTGACTGGCCGACGCTCGCCGTCGACAGTGGATTTGCCGACACGGCGGCCGACTACTACAGCCGGCTTCACGAGGCGACGCTTCAGTCGACCAAACTGGAAGCCAGAGCCCGCGAACAGGCCGACGACAAACAGCTTCTGCATGCCGTCCGAGCGATGGATGACGCCACCCGAACCGCAAACGAGCTGGCCGAACGGCTCAGCGAGTGGGCTGGCACGCTGTTCGATGACGTGGGAACCGGCGTCGACGGAGCCCGGCAGTTGGTCGACCACGAGCCGACAACCCCGCTTGAGACACAGGTGATCTCGCTTGCCGAACGCGTCGACGAACTCGCCAGCGAGGCCGACGAACTCCACGCGTTTATCGAGCGAGCAGCTCCCGCAGTCGCGCCGAACCTCAGCGAGATGGCCGGCCCCGTGCTTGCGGCCAGGCTGATCGCACTCGCCGGTGGGCTCGAACAGTTGGCGAAAAAGCCCAGCGGCACTGTCCAGGTACTCGGCGCAGAGGACGCCCTATTTGCCCATCTCGCTGGCCGTGGCAGCTCGCCAAAACACGGGATTATCTACACCCACGAGTATGTCAGCGGCACTCGGCCAGCGGATCGGGGATCGGCATCCCGTGCGTTCGCCGGGAAGCTCTCGATTGCCGCCCGGATCGACCACTACAGCGGCGAGCTAAAACCGGAAATCCACGACGAACTCGACGAGCGAATGTCGACCATTCGCGCCCGTGCTGAAGATGATGCGAACGAGGAGGAAAGCCAATGACAGACCTTCCGGAGGGCGTCGACCGTCGCGAGTTCGACGGCAAACA
The DNA here is from genome assembly GCA_964581495.1 of uncultured Haloferacaceae archaeon. Classification (GTDB taxonomy): domain Archaea; phylum Halobacteriota; class Halobacteria; order Halobacteriales; family Haloferacaceae; genus Halohasta. Next base: position 111 of record CAZOOU010000226.1, on the reverse strand, counting down.
GCGACTCGCCACCAGGGGCCAGCCGGTGTACGGCGAGCCAGTCGACGGCGAGTGGCGACTGTGGGACGCCGGCCGCTCGAAACTCGGCGCGATGCTCGAACTCGACATGGA
>CAZOOU010000225.1:0-2523 GCA_964581495.1 uncultured Haloferacaceae archaeon | reverse complement strand
GAGTTCAGCCAGATGCTCGGCCGAGCGGGTCGACCCGACTACCACGACCGCGGCACCGTCTACATGCTCATCGAGCCTGACTGCACGTACCACAACTCGATGGAGATGACCGAAGACGAAGTGGCGTTCAAACTCTTAAAAGGCGAGATGGAAGACGTGCGCAACGTCTACGACGAGGCCGCCGCGGTCGAAGAGACGCTGGCGAACGTCACCGTCGGCGGGAAAAGTGCGAAGAAACTCAACGACCGGATGTTGGGCGAGATCGATACCACCCGCGCAATCGGCAAACTGCTCGAATGGGAGTTTATCGACGGGCTCGAACCCACGCCCCTGGGTCGGGTCGTCACGCGGCATTTCCTCTCGCCGGACGATGCCTTTCGACTGTTGGACGGTATTCGACAGGGTCTCACACCGTACGAGATCATCGCCGAACAGGAACTCGCCGACGAAGAACTTTAGCCCACAGGAACTGCTCGGCCCTCTTCAGAAGAGCGATAGATCGCATCGATCACGCGCTGGACGGCGAGTCCTTCGTCGACCGTGTTGCGTGCCGGAGCCGTCTTCGAGCCAATATGCTCGATGAAGTACCGCTGTTCTGCGTTGTGGGTGTCGCTGTTCTGGGTTGTGACTGTGGTGTCTGTGAGATGATCTCGGCCGGCTTTGTTGTCTTCGTAGATCGTCAGATCATGCGTCGCCCGCTCGAAGCGTGCGCCGGCCTCAGTCCCCCGGAGGATGAACTCGTCGTTGGTCGGTCGGTTCGTTGCCCACGCCACGTCCAGTGAGATCGTCTGGCCCTTTGCGGTCCGAATGAACGCTGTCGCCGAATCGTCGACATCGAACCCCTGGGAGCCGATATCGTCGCCCCACATCTCGACGAACGCATAATCATCACGGGTGCCGAACTGCGAGCGCATCGTTCCCGACACCTCCGCAAGCGGCGGGAAATCCAGAAAGTGGAGCGCGAGATCAATAGCATGCACGCCGATATCGATCAGCGCGCCGCCGCCGGCGACCTCCTTTGAAGTAAACCACGAGCCGCGACCGGGAATCCCGCGCCGTCGGACGTAGTTGGCTTCGATATGCGAGAGTTTGCCAAACCGGCCGTCCTTTTGATACTGTTTGATTACTTCGACGGGCGCAGCAAACCGATTGTTAAAGCCAACCATACAAAACCCCTCAGCGGTGCGAGCGGCCGAAACGATTCGTTCGGCGCTTTCTAAGGTGTGTGCAAGCGGTTTTTCTAACAGTACATCGAGCCCAGCCTGCAGCGCGTCGACCGTATACTCCTCGTGGAACCGGTTGGGTGTGGTGATAAACAGCGCGTCAGCAATATCAAGCAGTTCGTCGACCTGTTCGTACGTCGAGACGTTGAATTTCTCGCTGAACGCACGGCGAGCCTCCCCAGAGATGTCGACGCCACCGACGAGGTCAGCCGGCTGGTCGACCAGCAGGTCAGCGTGATAGTGTCCGATGCCGCCGAGGCCAACGATTCCGATTTGGGGCTGTGAGTCTGTCTGCATTGATAGATATCCACTGTTGATTGTTGCGACCACGTTTCAGTCCGTCTCGCGGCCGACACGCGAAACGACACCCGCCCGCCAGCGTCGACATTCGGGGAGACGAGGCCACCCTCAATCCGTACGGAAAATCGGCCACCGGTGTCAATAAACCCTATGACGAATCAGATTCCACGACTATAGCTGGGAGTGGAAGCTTGGACACAGACGGTCAGTCGTCATCGTCGACCAGATGACGCGTCGACAACCCGACCAGATGCGGAGCCTCCTCCAAAATAATCGCCTCGGTGGCCAACGCGACGGCGTTGCGACTCCCCGGAACCACGAACACCGGTGTATCCCTCGCAATGCCAGCGGTGGCCCGCGACGCTATCGTTCGGGGGCCGATTTCGTCATACGAGAGCTGGCGGAACAGCTCGCCAAACCCCGGCAGTTCGCGGTCGAACCGCTCGGCGACCGCATCCGGAGTTACGTCGTCGACGGTCGGGCCCGTCCCACCCGTTGCAATCACGAGGTCGACGGTCGGATCGTCCAGTAGCTCGTCGAGCGCGCGCTGGACCGGGCCGATGCCGTCGGGAACGAGCCGCCGGTCGACAACGCGGTGGTCGGCCGCCTCCAGCAGTGACTCGATTTTGTCGCCGCCGGGGTCGTCGGGATCGTCGGCGTTCGCCCGCGAGGTCGACACAGTCAAAATCGCGGCCTGGAGCGGCGAAACGATGTCGTGGTCGTGTTCGTCGAGCGTTCGGCGGGCGGGATGGGTTGTCGGCGTCGGCGCAGGGGTGTGGTCTGTCATTGTGGATACATGGTCGGCGGTGGCGTATAAAAGAGCCGTCTGTCGGCGTTCGGTCGACCGCTTAGCGGTAGGCAGTCGGTGCTTCGGGGCCCCGTTCGTACTGTTCGCGTTCGATCTGTGGGAAGGGGTTGTCGACTGTCTCACATCCCTCGGCCCACTCGGCGTCGGTCACCAGACAGTCGTCGAGACTCTCTGTAAGCGAGTCGTCGAGAT
>CAZOOU010000224.1:0-2558 GCA_964581495.1 uncultured Haloferacaceae archaeon | reverse complement strand
ATCTGTCCGGTCGACGCGATCGACGTCGACGCCAGCCGAAAGTGAACTACCCCACCCTACTCGCTCACGGCTTGCGCCGTTCACTCCTTGAGGGTGTCGTCAGAAGCAAAGCTTCTGACTGCTAACCAGAACCGAAGGTTCTGGTGATGGGGCTTCCTGTTTCAACGACGCGCTTTGCAGATACGGACGTATCCACAGGGAGCGCAGTCTCCACAGGCGTTGATTCGGAGCATCCCGCTCCTAACCGCTTTGTGATACCGCGAGAAAGAATGTTCCACGCCGCGTTCGCATCTCGATCCGCCTCAAACCCGCACGACGGACAGGAGTGTTCGCGCACCCACAGCGGTTTCTCGGTCGAAACCCCACAGGACGCGCACTCTTTTGTAGTTCCGCGCGGATTCACCGCGACGAAGTACGTGCCTTCTCGCTTGCATTTGTATTCAAGCATCCGCAGGAACATCCCCCACGCCGCGCCTGCCCGGTTTCGAGAGTTGCCTGGCAGTTCGACCAAACTCTTCGCGTCAAGGTCTTCGACCGCCACAAAGTCGTACTCGGTGGCGTAGTAGTTCGAGAGCTTGTGAAGGAAGTCTCGCCGCTTTCGCTTCAATTCAGCATGACGCTGGGCAACTACTTTTCGCTGTTTCTCCCAATTCTCTGACCCGTGTTTCTTCCGCGAAAGGTCGCATTGTGTGCGTTCCAACCGCTCGCGTTCGTCCGACAGGTCAAGAGACCCGACAGCGGTTCCGTCGGTGTCGTGGGCGTACTTGAGAATCCCCACGTCGATCCCGACGCACTTCTCGGGTTTCTCAGGCGGTTCGGGCGGGTCGTCCGGGGTTTCAACGCCGAAGATGGCGTACCACTTCCCGGTCGGTTCTTGTTTGACCGTAACGGTCTTGATGTCGGCGTCGTCGGGGAGGTCGCGGTGGAAGGTGAGCGGGATTTCACCAAGTTTCGAGAGCCACAGTCGCGTCCGACCGCTCGTGTTCTTGAGTTTGAAGCCGGATTGACTGTAGGTGAAACTTCGGTACTCACCCGGCGCTTTCCACTTGAGCGTCCCGACGCGGTAGCCGTTCTGTTTGCGACCACGGAGCGTAGAGAGGTTGTCGTAAAGGCGCTGTACGACCTTCTGTAGTACCTTTGAATGAACGCTTTTCAGGTCGTTCCACCACTTCTTGAGATTCGGAAGGAGTTTCTGTTCGCTGTATGCTGAGGTGTCGTCGGTTCGGTTGAGTCGGTGGAGAAAGTGGTTGTAGACCTGTCTACAGGTATCGACAGTCCACGCTAACCGTTTTTCGAGGGCGTCGGACGGTCGGAGCCGATACCTGTAGTTGTAGTTCATCTATGAGCGGTCTTCGATGAGTTCGTCAAGTTTCTCTTGAACGAACGACGAGAGGTTGAGGTGGTTGTCCTCGATCCACTCGGCTTGGTCGTCACGGATAGAGATGTTCTTGCGTGTTGCCACACCACATAATACACAAAATACATAAATAAGAGTTGTGATTGCGTGGGCCTGTGGGCCGAGCGTTGAACATGTTTAATACTCGTGCGGCGTTGACGAGACTCCGTCTCGTTCGCACACCAGAAGTCTCGGATTTCTGGAGACGCTGTATCCCTTCCCTACTCACTCGCTTCGCTCGTTCATTGAGGAAGGGGCGTTAGCGCCTCAATTCAGGTAATGATACAGTCATTCGGGTCCGTTCCACCCTCAATGCCGGTTCGCGCGGCTGTCAGGCGGATGAACCGCCAACGGGTTGCTGCAGTCCCGGTCGCCGAGGGGTTGGATGTTGTCGGCTCGCTTTCGGTCAGAGATATCGCACGCAGCTTTCCGAGACTGATCAAACAGGCGACTACCGAAACGGCCGAACTCGAAGAAACGTGGAACAGCGACGACCAGCGCGTCGAGTTCGACACCTGAGACCGGCCACGTTCAGCCGACAACCGAACCGACCGCCGCAACAAGTAGCCCGACCGAACAGGCTACCACCGGCAGGTCGACCCACCCGAACTGCAGCGGCGGCAGCGTTGGATTCCACGAGAGACACCGTGCCTGCATCGCCACCGACAGCCGATCAGCCCGCTGAAACGCCCGGTTGAGTCCCGTCGTCATCAGCGTAATCATTCGCTCGCGGAGCGGTCGCTCGGTGCCGAGCCGGGCGGCCTCGGCGTCCCGAATCGCGAACAGATCCCGCTTGAGCACCGGCAGAAACCGCGCGACGAGTTCGATGCCCAAGCCGAGAAACTGGCCAACTCGACCGGGGATCGTTCGCTGGATCGCCGCCCGCGAGTCCGTAATCGTGGTCGTCCGAACGTAGCCGCCACAGACGACCAACACGAGTAGGTTCCGCAGGCTCGCCAGCGCGGGGTCGACGGCGTCGCCGGGAACCACCCACGGCGAGCCAACGGTGAGCATCGCGATCAGTGGCGCGGCCACTAAAAACGGTAGTACGAACCGGTAGGCCCAGACTACTCGCAGAGGGTTGGTGTGGGCTCCGGCGAGTGCGACCAGCCCCACAACCGCGAACACAGCGAGACCGCGCGGCGTCGTATAGGCGAAGGCT
>CAZOOU010000223.1:0-2560 GCA_964581495.1 uncultured Haloferacaceae archaeon | reverse complement strand
CGCGTTTGGCCTCGGGAATCTCGCCGAGAATCTCCGGGCCAGGGAGTTTGTCGTGAAGCACGACATCCGCCTCGTCGATCAGCCGCCTGGCTTTGACCGTCAGGAGTTCGGGATCGCCGGGGCCGCTGCCGACCAGATACACTTTGCCGACGCTGTCGTCGCCGCCCGTCCCATCGTCGTCGGTTGGCTGGTCAGGCATCCTCCCCCTCCATGACCGTTTCGGCACCGCCGGTGTCGCGTGTGTCGTTCTCGCGGGCGGCGTCGATCAGGTCGGCGGCTCCACGCTCGCGGAGATCCGCCGCGAAGTCGGCGGCCGCGCTGGCGTGGTCGACCACGGGCAGATCCCGCGTGGCCTCGATAACCTCGCTGCCGTCAGTACTGAGAATTTGGGCGCGGGTCTGGACGTACTCGCCTTGGACCACCGCGCTGACGCCGATCGGTGCGATACAGCCGCCGCCGAGTTCCGCGAGCACGGTTCGCTCAACAGTTGTCTCTACGCGCGTGCGCGGGTGGTCGACGGCCTCGCGGATCGTCTCGACTGTCTGGGTGTCGCTGGCGGTGACCGCGATGGCTCCCTGGCCCGGCGACGGAACAAACGAGGACCTGGGGAGGCGGGCGGTCTCGACGCCCTCGAACAGGCCGCTGCGCCGAAGGCCGGCCTCGGCGAGCACGATGGCGTCCATTTCGGTCTCGACGCGGCGTTCCATCGCCGCGCGTTCGAGCTCGGAGCGCGAATCGAACCACTCGTCGGGGTCTTCGGCGTTGTTGCCGTCTTTTTTCGCGTCGACGAGCCGCTGGTGTTCGCGCTGGAGGGCGGGCGCGAGCAGTTTTTCGAGTCGGGTGTCGACGTTGCCCCGCAGCGGCACGATTTCGAGGTCGGGTCGGGCGGCGAGCAGCTGGGCTTTCCGGCGGAGCGAGCTGGTGCCGACGACCGCCTCGGGAGCCAGTTTGTCGACGGGTGTGCCATCGAGTGTGACGAGCACGTCGCCGGAGGGTGCGCGTTCGGGAAGCGCGGCAACGACGAGATCAGCCGGCATCTCGGTCGGCATATCCTTCAGCGAGTGGACCGCCGCATCGAGCTCGCCGCTCAGTACTTTTTCGTCGAGCGAGCGGACGAACGCACCTGTTTTGCCCAGCCGGTGGATGAGTTCGTCCTGAATCGCATCGCCGGTCGTCTCGACTTCAGTCAGCGAGACCGACCGTCGACGCGACTCGAGTGCTGATTTGATCGTGGTAGCTTGCCGTATGGCGAGATCCGAGCCGCGTGTGGCAAGCCGTATATCCGCGTCTGCGTTCATATCCGTTCGTCGGGGCGGGGCCTCAAAAGCCCATCAGTTCCCGTGTCGAAAACTCACAGCGCCGCAGCGTAGGCATCGAGCGTCTCCTCGATATCCTTCTCGGTGTGGGCATACGAGACGAACTGGGATTCGAACTGGTTGGCCGTCAAAAACACACCCTGGTCTTTCATCTCCTGCCAGAACAGCCGCTCCCAGCGGTCGGTTTCGGCGTTGGCGACGTCCGCGCCGGTTTTCGGACAGGCGTCGAACTGCGGACAGGCGGGGTCCTGACAGCAGCCCGCCCCGCAGGCGTCGCCGCGCTCGGTGGCACCATGGCGCGTAAAGATCAGCTTGAACATGCTGTCGGTGCCGACCACCGTGTACTCGGGGGCCTGGTCCGCACAGAGGTCGACCAGCCCGCTGCGGAGCTTCTCGCCGAGGGCGTTGACGTGGTCGTACACGTCGTGTTCGGCGGCGTACTCCAGAGTTGCCAGCCCGGCGGCCATCGTGACCGGATGGCCCGAAAACGTTCCCGACTGGAAGACGTCGCCACCGGGCGAAAAGTGCTCGATGAGCTCGGCGCGGCCACCGATTGCGCCGACCGGAAAGCCGCCGCCGACGATTTTACCGAACGTCGTCAGGTCAGGCGTAATGCCGAACTTGCCCTGGGCACACTGCAGTCCGCCGACCCGGAAGCCGGTGATCACCTCATCGAAAATAAGCAGTGAGCCGTAGTCGTCGCAGAGTTCTCGCAGGGTTTCGTGGTAGCCCTCAATTGGCATCACGATCCCGTTGTTGCCGAGAATTGGCTCGGTGATCACCGCCGCGATGTCGTCGCCGTGCTTTTCGAACACCTCGCGGGCGGCTTCGGGATCGTTGAACGGGACCGGAAGGGTGTGTTCGGCAAACGAGTGGGGGATGCCCGCCGTCGACGGTCGGGGGTGGTCGGCGTCGCCCTCGACGAGCGTCGACTCCTGGGCGCCGTGGTAGCCGCCCTGCATGACGACGATCTTGTTGCGCTCAGTGTAGCCGCGGGCGAGTCGGATCGCCGAGACGGTCGCCTCAGTGCCGGAGTTGACAAACCGAACCATCTCGACGCTGGGGACGTGGCGGGCGACGAACTCGGCGAGTTCGACCTCGATTTCGGTGGCCGCGCCGTACATCGGGCCTGCCGCGGCGTGCGACTGGATTGCCGAGGCGACGGGATCGGGCAGATCGTGGCCGTACAACAGCGGGCCGTACCCCATCACGTAGTCGAGATACCGGTTGCCGTCGGCGTCGAC
>CAZOOU010000222.1:0-2566 GCA_964581495.1 uncultured Haloferacaceae archaeon | reverse complement strand
ACCGCAGTGGCTAGCTCGTCGATTGGGACCGTGCTGCGTTCGAGCGACTGTTGGCCGGCGACGGCTTCGATATGTTTGGCGTTCTCGCTCAACTTGATCAGATCACGGACGTTCGAGACGATGCGTTCGGCATACTCCGCGTGCGCCGGTGTGTCGACTTGCTCGGCGAGCAGTTCGGCAAAGCCAGCGACGACGTTGAGATCGTTTCTGAGGTTGTGTCGGAGCAGCCGATGAAGCACCTGCAGTTGGATTTCTCGCTGTTTGAGTGCGGTGACGTCCGTATAAATCTCGAAGCTCCGGTCTGTCTCTCGCAGTTCGTACGAGAGCTGTCGATACAGGAAGTATCGCACTCCGTCGCTGGTCTGGAGTGTGAACTCTCGGTCGCCTTCCGGCCGTTGGTCGGTGGCTTCGGCACCAACTATTCGGTCTGGCTGCAGAGCCAGTGGTTGTGACATCTCGCCTTCGGCGTCAGGCTCGCCAAACAGCCGTTCGAACGCTCGGTTGTAGCTGTTGACGCGCGGCTCGCCGTCGACGTGTTGGATCTCGTTGATCGGGTCGGTGAGGTTTTCGAACAGGTAACTGAACCGCTCGCGTTCGGCGGCCGCCTCGCGTTTGGCCGACAGCACTTCGGAGCGATCATGGACAACCAGCGTAAAATCGTCGCTCGAATGGCCGCGCTGGAAGGCGTCGATTCGCACTGGGAGTTCCCCGTCGGGCGTCGACACCGTCGCATCGACCGACAGCGTCGAGCGGTCGTCGTCTGCAAACAGCGACTCGAAGGCTTCGACGACTTCGGGACTGGTTTCGTTCGAGAGCAACTCGATGGCCGAGCTACCAACCAACGCCTCCCGCGAGGAGCCGACCAACTCGGCCAGTGGCTCTGTCAGGAGTTGGAATCGCCCGTCGCTGTCGATAACACACAGCATCTCTTCGACGGTCTCGACCATCGTCTCGTAGCGTCGAAGCTCCTGTTGGCGGGCGGTTCGATCCAAGGCGGCTTCGGCGTTCGCAGCCAACAGCTCCAGTAGCTGGTGGGTGGCGTTCGTACACTGCTCTGGGTCTTTGATCCCGAGACTCAGCGTGCCGTGGTCGCCGATCGGCAAGACGGTCAGCGTGCTCGCGGCTCCCGAGTCGGCAACGGCCTCGGCCCCGGAGTCACACTGTGTCGACTCGCCCGTCGCAAACGCCGAGCCGATGGGGCCGTCGTCGACTGCGAGTGAATCCAGTGTGGCCTCCGAGGCGAGTTGGGTTGAGACGGCCACCGGCATGAGTCGATCAGCGTCATTGTCGTACAGCCGGACGGCCGCTCGGTCGATATCCAGGACGTGTTCGACGGTGTTGACGACGTTTTGGGCGACCGTCTGTGGCGTTTCGGCGACCATGAGTGCGCGCGCTGATTCAAGCAGCCCGTTGAGTCGACGCTCGCGTTCGACCTGCGCGCTGATGTCTCGAATCGTCCCGACGCTGCCGCGGAATCGGTCGTCAAACGGCAGCAGTGCAATGTGATCTTTGGCCGGCAGTTGCGTGCCGTCTGCACGGTCGACCGTGAGATCGATCTCGATCTCGCCCGTTCCCTCGCCGCGGTTGAGTCGACGAATCTCGTCGGTGACTGCCGCGCGGGCGTCTTCGACTGTGGATTGGCTTTTGAACGTGCTGATATGTGCGCCGACCAACTCCTCGCGCTCGAACCCCGTGAGGTCGGCCAACCCCTCGTTGACGTAGGTGAACTGCTCGGTTTCGTCGAGTGCGTAGACGCCGTCGGGGACCGTATCGAGCACCTGTTCGTAGCGTTCGAGTTCGGTTCGTCGCTGTTTTCGTTCCGCAATGTCTTTGAAGTACACTGAGAGCCCGGTTTCGGTCGGATACGCCGTCACCTCGAGGTGGGCGTCCAGCGGCTCGTACGCTGCCTCAAACGTGACCGTCGACTGCGTTTCGAGCGCTTTCGAGTACTGTTCGTCGAACACACTGCCTTTCGCTTCGGGAAACTGCTCGAAGAGATTGCGGCCGACGAGCTCTGTTTCCTCGATATCAAGGATGGCTTCGGCCTGGTCGTTGACGTACGTCACCGTCCAGTCGGTATCGACCGCAAACACGGCATCGTCGACGCGCTCGAACACGGTCTCTAGTTCTTCGGTGGCTGCTTTGAGTTCGGTCTGCTGGAGGTGGTGTTCGAGTTCGTAGCTGACCAGTTGGCCGATGAACTCGACGATCTGTTCGTCACGCGCCGTCAGCTCGGTGTCGGCCGTTTCAGTCCCGTAAAAACAGAGCGTGCCGTAGGTCCGGTCTGCAACCGAAATCGGCGTGCCGATGTAGCGTCTGCCGCCGTACTCGCTGACGGCTGCCCGCTCGATGAGATCCGGCCGCTCGGTCGGAATATCGTCGACGACGAACGTTTCGCCGCGGGCGAGGGTTCGCTCACAGACCGTCTCCGAAAGCGGCATCACCGTCCCGTCGGGAATCTCGCCGAGCGATGGGTGATCGCTGTGGATGAGTTCGATTTCGTAGCGATCCTCGTCGACGGCGGCAACGAGTCCAGCATCCATGCTGAGATACGACTGGCCGACCG
>CAZOOU010000221.1:0-2586 GCA_964581495.1 uncultured Haloferacaceae archaeon | reverse complement strand
TGGCGGTCCTCGTGGCGCATCACCCCGTCTGGGACCCACGAGATGATCTCCTCGTTGCGGTGCTGGTGCATCCGGATCAGCGTCCCAGGGTCTAGGAAGGACTCGACGACCGTCGACAGCGGGCCGTAGCCGTGGTCGTCGTGGTTCGGCACCGCCCGCCCGGGGAAGTTGAAATGCATCCGGAATTTCCCCTGGTTTTGCGAATAGCTCGTTCGTGGAGCGGCGTGGATCGTCGGCTGCTGTGTCGACCCGCTGTCGTTCTCATCCATTATACCGAATAGGTCACCGACTCGTAAGTGGGTTCCGCGCAGCTCGGCCATCCAGCCACTCAGTCGTCGACCACGTACCCCGTCTGTGGGTCGACTCCGTCGGGTCGGAGAAGCCGGACAACCAGATAGACGAACGGTGTGTCGACGGCGGCGATCAGCAGTTTGAGCAGATACTGGCCGACGATGAGGCTGACGACGACGTCTGTTGGGAGGGCCTCGCCGATACCGAACAGCGCGGGGGCAGCGACAAAGGCGACCGAGACGAAAATCACCGTGTCGATCCCCTGGCTGGTCGCTGTCGAGGCAAGGTTGCGGAGCCAAAGATACTGGCCGGCGGTGTAGTCCCGAATCCAGTGGAAGACGTAGACGTCCCAGTTTTGACTAACGAGATACGCCAGCAGGCTCCCCAAGACGATGTTGGTGGCCGGCGCGAGCGCGTCGGCGAAGGTGTCGGCGAACGCGGGGTCGACGGCGGGAGCCTGAATGGTCGACCACACCAGCACGAGGACGACGAAGTTCAGCCCGAAGGCGACGTTGACCATCACCTGGGCGGCCCGCCGGCCGTACAGTTCGGCATAGCAGTCCGAGGCAAAAAAGGTCAGCGCGTAGGCCAACGCGGCTCCCGGCAGCACGATTTCGGCACCGACAGTCGGCAGCTCGGTGGGCAGTGGGAGGGCCAACAGTTTCGCGGCCGTAAGCTGGGCGGTGACAAGCGCGGTGACAAAAAGGCCGAGAAGGGTGATCTGGCCGATTGCTAGCAGATCGGTCGACTGGCCCGGGGCGACCTGCTCACTCCTCATCGAGTCGCCCTCGTCGCGTGTCGATGTCGTCGAGCATATCGAGCGTTTTCCTGATCGAGGCCCGGACGGCTTCGCTGCGGTTGACGAACTTCTTGCCTTCGCCAACGTGGCTGTCGAGGTCCTCCAACAACTCGTCCGGTACTTCGACGCTGATCTTGGCCATGGCTGGATAATATCTGGCGAATACTTCAATACTCTCCTTCGACTGCGCCAGCGGGCGTCAGTGGGCGGGCGACTCGGAGTCGACGCCGACCGCACAGCTCTCGGTGTACTCGATGTCCTCGATGGAGTCGACCCGGTCGCCACAGATCGGACAGTCATCCCGCTGCCGATAGGGCACACGCTCGAATGAGAGATCCATCGCGTCGTAACACAGCATTTCACCGACGAGCGGTTCGCCCATATCCAACAGGAGTTTCACGGCCTCAGTTGCCTGCAGACAGCCCACCGTCCCCGGCAGCACACCCAACACGCCGGTGGTCGCACAGTCCGGGACGGTCCCCGGCTCGGGGGCCTCTGGAAACAGACACCGGTAGCAGGGTCCCTCGGGAACCAGCGAGGTGACCTGTCCTTCGAACTTATAAATCGCGCCGTGAGAGACCGGAACCCCGGCCAGTCGACACACGTCATTCACTAAAAAGCGGGTTGGGAAGTTATCGGAGGCGTCGACGACCAGATCGTAGCCAGTGATGATCTCCTCGGCATTTTCCTTTGACAGGCGCGTCTCGTAGGTTTCGACAGTCACGTCCGGATTTACATTGTTTATAAATGCCGCTGCGCTGTCGACTTTCGGCGTCCCCACGTCGCTGTCGGCGTGGATCACCTGCCGCTGGAGGTTCGAGCGTTCGACAACGTCGTCGTCGACGATTCCCAGCGTGCCGACGCCGGCGGCGGCGAGATACTGGAGGACAGGCGCGCCAAGCCCGCCGGCTCCGACGACGAGCACTCGACTGTCGAGCAGCGTCGCCTGCCCATCAGGACCGATCTCGTCCATAATGATATGCCGCGAGTACCGGTCCAGTTGGGTCGCATCCAGCGAGAGGCTCATAGGGACGATTGGGCCGCTCGGAGAATAAGAATGTGGTCTTAGTCGCTCGAAAGCACAAGCGGCTTGTCGCTGTCGGCGTGTTCGCTGTGGCCGTCGTCTTCCTGATCGGTCGCCCAGTCGAACTCGTCGACTGCGTTTTGGGAGGTGGTCTCTTCGGACATGTTGGTCCATTCGGTCGAGACGTCCGCCGCTGGCCCTTCGCGAGCGTCGGCACTGTCGGTCGACCCAGCGGCCACCGCGTGTGTGCCATCGTCTTCAAGCTCGAACGAATCGAGGAGGGCTTCGAGTTCACTGGCCTCGTTGGCCAACACTGAGACCGTCTCGGCAACCGACGAGATCGTTGTGGTCTGCTGTTCGGCTGCGGCGGCGGCATCCGCAGCGTCTTCGGCGGTCGAATCGCTGATCGAGGCCACCTCGTCGACAACGGCGGCGACGTCTTCGGCGGATTCGGCCTGCTGGTCGGTCGCGC
>CAZOOU010000220.1:0-2607 GCA_964581495.1 uncultured Haloferacaceae archaeon | reverse complement strand
CCTTGATAGCGATCAGCGAGGAGCTGTGGCTCTGCATGCCTTGGATCTCCTCGACGGTTTCATCAATCATACAGGATGCTGTTCGCCTCGGCTCAAATGTGTTCCGGGGTTCGGTGGATAGTACGGTATCAGATCGGATAGCTGCCGCGGAAGCTTTTTGAGCAGGTAGTCCATGTGAGAGACAACCGCGATGCCATCGCCGCCGACCCCCCGACGGCCGCCCTGCTGTATCTGTGGCGACGCCGTCGACGCGTCGGCCGCCGCCGAGATTCCCAACCCTGTGTGCCGGCAGTGTGACCGGCGGGCCGAAACTGCCGACGGGACGCCTGCCACCGAGGTCTTCGATCCAAACCCCGTGTTTATCGACGGCCACAAATGCTGGCGGGAGTACACGATCACGCCGGGGGATTCCGACGATCCGTTCGATGACCATCTGACGATGCGTGAGGCCGTCCACTGTGCGGATGTTGAAGAATGTCTCCGCCGACACACCGACTCGATGGGCGAACCCCGCAAGTGGTTTGCGCTCGGGCCGACCGGCAAGCCGATCCAGATTCGGGCCGAACCCAACTCGGGAGCCGACCTGGCGGCGTTTTTCGAGCAGTTCGATTCGTCGACGGCGTTCCGGATTCACGGCGAAACAACCAGCGTCGACATCGACCAGCCCGTTGCGGGGCCGACCCGGCTGCCCCCGGCGGCCGTCGGGTTGACTGCGCCGCCGACCTATGAACTCACGACTGTCGAAGCCGAGCCCAGAACCGTCCGGCTCTCGCTGCCCACGATCAAGACAATCGAAGCCGTCAGCCACGCCTCGCTGCCACCGCTCGACGACGGCTCGACGGCCGACCGTGTCGACCGCTATCGACAACTCGCCGCGGTGGCTCCTGGTCTTGTTGCGGCCGACTCGCTGTGGCCGCTGATCGACGACGCCGACGATTCGATCCGGTACGATGCGATCCGAACGGTCTGCTCGGTGGTCAAAGATCGACCCGAGGTCGGGCTAACGGGGGTCGACAAACTGGTCGACCGCCTCGACGACGACCGGCCGATCCGACTGTATGCGGTTCGGAGCCTGGCAACTGTTGCCGAACGCCATCCGCAAGCTGTCGTCGACATCACCCCACAGATCGTCGACGAACTCTCTCGGAAGAACTCGCTTTTGAACGCCGCAGTCACCCAGTTCCTGCTGGCGGTTGCCGAACACCAGCCGTCGGCCGCACTCGACGCCACACCGGCAATTGCCTCGCTGTTGTCGCCGACGCCGACGCGAGCCCGCCGGCAGGCACTGGCCGTGTTGAGTGTGATCGCCGAGTCGTTCCCCGAAGAGGTTCGGCCGCTCGTTCCGCAGCTCTGTTCACTTTTGGATGCCGACGACGATCCCTACCGGATCAGCTGTACGGCCGCGTTGGGCCACGTCACCTCGGCGTACCCCGACGCAGCGACGCCGGTGGTCCCGACGCTGCTCGACGAGCTCACTGCCTACGATCCCGAACTCAGGGGGAACGCGGTCGGGATTCTCGGCGACATCGCCCAGGAGTTTCCGATGGATGTCGCTCCCTACACCGAGGAGATCGCGCCACTGCTCGATGACTCGGACCCCACAGTCCGGTCGAACACGGCGGGAACGCTCGCGCGGATCGCTGAGGAGTATCCCGAACGCGTCGACCCCCACGTGCCGACAGTGATCGAGCTGCTCGACGATAGCTGGACGCGCAGCCGGGTGCATGCCTGCTGGGTGTTGGGCCACTGCAGGGCCAGCGAGGCCAAAACGCCGCTGCAGGCGCGTCGACGCGAAGACCCCGAGGAGTCAGTTCGCTCGCGGGCCGCGTGGGCACTCAAACGGATCGGGTAATCCGAGTTGAACTAAACGCTCAAGCCTGTCGACCGCCTACATCAGACATGGGATTTCCGGTCACCTACTACTGCCCGCACTGCGAGGCACTCGTCGAACTCGAACGCGACGGCTATCTCGCCGACAAAGCCGTCACCCCGTTTCCGTTCGAAGGATGGAGCTACGTCTCGCCCGACGAACCATTTGAAGACCAAGAGGGCGTCGACGGCGTTGCGTTCACCTGCGGCGAGGGTGAGTATTTAAAAGACGGGGAGACTGGCTGCGGCGAGTCGTTTTATCTAAGCTTCGTCAAGTTCGAAAATGGCAAGGAGGTCGACCCACGCAGGCCGAGCGAACAGGTCGAGATCGCCGACGACAGCCAGCCGTCGAGCCCCCGGGGACCCGGGGGGCCATCCGGCCCCGGCGGCTTTTGGTAGTCTGGTTTTAAAAGACCCGTAGCTGCTGGCTACCGTAGGTACTCAGCCTTTAATGTTGCAGACCGGGAACGTCCGGGCGACGGCGTCACCGATGCCCAGGTCTTCGGAGACGGCGACGACTTCGTCGACATCCTTGTAGACGCCGGGGGCTTCCTCGGCGATAGTTGAGCCGCTTTGGGCTTTGACGTAGATCTGGTTTTGGTCCTCAAGTTTGTCTTGGACGGTCTCGCCCCAGTAGTCCTGTTTGGCCTGGGTGCGGCTCATCGTCCGGCCCGCGCCGTGGGCCGTCGAGCCGAACGTTTCGTCCATCGACCGTGCGCCGCCGCGGAGCACGTAGCT
>CAZOOU010000219.1:0-2609 GCA_964581495.1 uncultured Haloferacaceae archaeon | reverse complement strand
CCGGCGGTTTTCGCCCGTGAACAGGCTTTTATACAGTTCCAGCCAAACCAGTAGCTAGCGATATATGTCTGATAATCCGATGGGTAACCAGCCGACTGCGAGTACCCAATCGGAGTCTCCGAGCGAGACGGGTGGGCCGATGCAGGTGTTGGTTGTCGACGACGACGAGGATTTCGTGACGCTTGCGGCGACACTGCTCGAAAGCGAAAGCGAGATCATCGAGACGGTGACCGAAACAAGTCCACAGGCGGTGGTCGATGAACACGATCTAAGCGCGGTCGACTGTATCGTTAGTGACTACCTAATGCCCGAGATGGACGGCATCGAGTTTCTCGACGCAATCAGAGAGCGCCACGCCCAGCTTCCGTTTATTCTGTTTACCGGCAAAGGCAGCGAGAGTGTCGTCGAGGAGGCGATGGCCGCCGGCGTCAGCGACTACATCGTCAAAGACGGCTCGCCCGACCAGTATGCGATCTCGGCCAACCGAATCGAACAGCTCGTCACACAGTATCGAACCCACCAGACACTGCGTCGGACGCGAACGCTCGACGACCTGCGGGCAAGCGTGAGCCAGACGGTGCTGACCGCAGCGACCCGAGACGAAATCGAACAGGAGGTGTGCGACCAGTTCGTTGAGACGGAGCTGTTCTCGGTTGCTTGGATCGGCGAGCGAGACCCGCAGAACGGAACGATTCGCCCGCGCGTGTGGGCTGGCGACCAGCAGCTCCGTGAGGCGGTGTCGTTTTCGACGGCGCGTGCCCCCCAGACTGTCGAAGAGCAAGCACTCGACGCTGGAGCCGCCAGGGTTGAGCCCGATCTCGCTGCGGAGAGCGACGACAGCCAGTGGGCCTCGACGGCTGTCGACCACGGCTATGCGGCCGCAGCCGCGGTGCCGATCAGCTACGAGGGAATCCCGTACGGCGTGTTCGGCGTCTACACCGGCCGGCCGGGGTTCTCGGCCGACGACCGGGCGGTTATCGAGTCAGTTGCCGACCTCATGGCGTTCGCCATCGGAGCCAGCGAGCGCCGGCAGGGAGATACGAGCCGACAGGTCGTCGACATCGAGTTCGATGTCTCGTCGACTGATCTGCCGTTCGTTCGGATCGCCGAAACGCTCGGCTCAGCGGTTGAGCTGACACAGACGCTGACACAATCCAACGGCACCGCACTCACTCGGTACCGGATACCGGACGCCACAGCCGCCAGTGCGGATGAACTCGGCTCGCTGCTGGCTGTCGAGTCGGTCCGGCTGTTCGAACGAGCCGAGACGGACGACGAGCTGGCGGTCGTCTCGACGGAGCCGTGGTGGGACGAAATCGCCGGGCTCTACGGGGCACGAGTCGGCAACGCAGTCGCCGACGCCGGGGGAGCGACCCTCCGTGTCGAGCTGCCACCGACGGCGACGGTTCGGGCAGTCGTCGACCTAATTAGCGAGCGGTTTCCCGGCGCACAGCCGATCTCACGACAGGAACGAACCCGGCCCACCCAGTCGCTCGATGAGCTCCACGGCCTGCTTGCCGACCGGCTCACCGACCGCCAGCGAGAGGTGATCGAGACGGCGTACCACGCGGGCTACTTCGAGTGGCCGCACGCGACAGCGAGCGAATCGGTCGCCGAGCTGCTGGGTATCACACAGCCAACGTTCGCCGAGCATTTCTGGACGGCTCAACAACAGATCATCGCGCTCCTGTTGGAAGACGACGAGACAGCGTCGACCTCATGACGCTGACAGCCGACTAGTATTTAAATACCGTTACTGATAGGGTACAGGCTGGAGCGCTGTTTCCATTCTACATAGTGAATATCAATACATGTGATAGGTGCGTTTGGACAGTCATGTTCGACACGCTCAGAACACTGTTGTCGTCGACCAACGATACCAGCTCGGAGTCCGACCCCCGAGACAACGCCGAAACAGCCACAACAGAGAGCTCCGTCCCGGAGGCGGCAAACGCGCGATTGCGTGCCGCAACGGCTCGCACGGAGCCGACGGACGCGCCACAGACCGGTCCAACCGATCCAACACCGACCACCGCAAACGCCAGCGAACCACCGCAGCTGGCCGCTGACGGCGGTGTCCAGACACAGCCCGCGACCGTCGAGGGGTCGACGGAGCCAGTCAGCCCGGTCGAGGCGGCCCGAGCCGACGACAGCATAGTGGTCATCGAGCGCGACCGACTCGAAGAGCTCCAGACGTCGACCCACGAGCTGACGGCGGCGGCCGAACAGATCGCCGAAAGCACCGACGAGGTCAGCGGCGTCGCCACCGAACAGGCCGACAACATGACGCAAGTGGCCGACGAGGCCTCCGATCTGAGTGCGACCATCGAGGAGATCGCCTCCAGCTCCGAAGAGGTCAGAGCCGAGAGCCGCAACGCCCGCGAGATGGCCGAAGAAAGCCAGGCGTCCGCAAGCGACGCAATCGACGCGATGGGCGAGGTCGACGACGCCACCAGCGATGTCGAGGACGACATTCTGACGCTCCAAGAACGGATGGACGAGATCGACCAGGTCGTCACCGTCATTCAGGATATCGCCGACCAGACGAATCTGCTTGCGCTCAACGCCTCGATCGAGGCCGCCCGCGCGGGCGAAGCCGGCGACGGCTT
>CAZOOU010000218.1:0-2616 GCA_964581495.1 uncultured Haloferacaceae archaeon | reverse complement strand
ACGTAGTCCGAACAGATCTGGTGGCCCAGCCCCCTGCTGCCGCAGTGGATCATGACGACGATCTGGTCGGCTTCGAGGCCGAACGCCTCGGCCACGTCGTCCTGATAAATGTCGGTCACACGCTGGACTTCCAGGAAGTGGTTGCCCGACCCGAGGCTGCCGACCTGGTTTTTGCCCCGATTCTTGGCCTTCTCGGAGACGTAGTCGGCGACGGCGTCGGGCCGTCGACCCTCGTCCTCGCAGTGGAGCATATCCTCGCGGGTGGCGTACCCCTCCTCGACGGCCCAGTCGAGGCCGCGTTCGAGGATTTCGTCGACTGTCTCCATGTTGGTCTCGACAACGCCGCCGCCGCCGAGCCCTGAGGGGATGTTTTCGAACAGCGAGTTCACCAGCTCGCGCTCGTTGCCTTTGAGGTCGTCATAGGTGAGATTCGTCCGGATCATCCGGACGCCGCAGTTGATGTCGAAGCCGACCGCACCTGGCGAGATACAGCCCTCCTCGGCATCAATCGCGCCGACGCCGCCCACTGGAAAGCCGTACCCCTGGTGGCCGTCGGGCATACAAAGGGCGTATTTCACCATGCCCGGCAGCTGGGTGGCGTTTTTGAGTTGTTGGAGGGTTTTGTCGTCGCCGATCTGTTCGAGGAGTTGCTCGCTGGCGAGCACGCGGGCGGGCACACCCATCTCTCCCTCCTGGGGGATCTCCCAGACGTGTTCGCGGAGCCGGTGGAGTTCGATTCCGTTGAACTCGCGTGTCGTGGTCATACGGTCGACTCCGCTTCGGAGCCGAAAGAGCGTTGCGTCCGGTCGCTTTCGGTCAAGTATTGAGCTGACAGACTCAGTCGTCGGCCGCGGGTTCGTCTACTGATTCACGCTGTGGTGGCTCATCTGCGGCCTGCTGGCGGGCCACGTCGGCGGCCGTCCGAATCCGGTTTTGGATCCACTCGTCGACCGAGTAGCGACCGCCGCCGGTGATCAGCAGTGCCGAAACAAGGCCGAAAAGCGAGATGTGAGCGACGACCGGGTCGTCCGGCAGCCCGAACAGCGTGGTGGTAAACAGCCCGAACGCAACCAGCGAAAAGCCACGGGTAAACGCGCCCGCAATGAGCATCACGCCGACGAGTGCCTCGGTGAGCCCTGCGCCGATCACCCAGAGTTCGGGCGCGACTGGGACGACCGCGGTGAGGTTGTAGTGGTCGACGACCGCCAGCGCATCACCCGGTCGCATCAGTTTTTGAGTAATTCCGAGGTAGATGAACGCAATGCCGATGCCGACCCGGAGAATTACCGGTGTGAGCTCAGTGTAGGGCCTGATTCGCTCGGCAAACGGGACCGCAACCCGCCGGTAGAAGGGGTCGAAATCCGAGTAGACGGTTTTGTCGTCGTCGGCCATCCGGGCGATGACGGCGTCCGCACTGGGTCGACCGCCGCCGACGAGCGCGACCGCCAGCAGGCCGGGGATGTATTCGAAGGCCAACAGGAGTTGCGGATGGTACGGCAGCGCGACCAGATAGACAAACAGGGCCCAGACCGCGGTCACGCGGGTTGCGAGGCCAAATAGGAGGAAAAAGCCGACCGAGATACCGAACAGTCGGAGGGCGGTCGGATACGGCAGCTCGACCGCAGGGCTGAACAGATACCCCTCGAACCCCGCTGCGATCATCGGCATCCCCATGCTCAGTCGGAGCAGCCAGGCCAACAGGTCCTCGTAGTCGTCCATCGCCTGCCGGAACGCAGCGATGTCGGCCGGGAACGGCCGGATGTAGAGATAGCCAGCCAGTCCGGCGACCGTCGCCAGAAAGCCGCCGATCAACACGGCGAGGATGAACGGCGTTGTCAGCGCATCAATGAGCCACGGGAGAACGGGGATCGGGTCGCCACCAGGGGTGACATACTCGACGTGGGCGGCCGCCGAGCCGACAGCCACAGCGAGCACACCAAACAGGGCGACACAGACACCGACCAGTCGATGGAGACGGCGATTCATACACGACATACGGACCTTGGGGTCCTAACTGCAACGATCCATTCAGCTAAGCGACTAGTACGACCGTCTCACACATCGAACACGACGTAGCTGTACCACTCGTCGTCGCGTGTTTCGAGTTCCATCTCCGAGTAGGTGACTGCCTTGATCTCGCGAGCGTCGACCTCGCTCAAGGGAACACCGCGTGCACTGCCAGTAAGCTCCCATCCGTCGTCTGTCTCACTGATCTCGACCGCATTGTCGACGGGTAACACGAGCCTGACGTCTCGCTCGTAGATGAGCTGGTCGAGATACTCATACAGCAGCGCCTGGCGACTTTCGCCCTGCGACTCGACCGAAAACCGCTCGCCGTCCGCCGGAATCGACTCACACATCGCGGCGGCCAGCCCGTCGGCAACCGAGGCAAACAGCCCATCGAGGTCCGGAGCGGTCGCCTCAACGGCAATATCGGCGGTGTGGGCACACAGCGTGTAGCTCATTGGGATTCGTTCGGCGGCCCCCGACATGACGGCTTCGGCTCAGTGGTCGACAGTGGGGCCAACGGCACTGGTCAGCCCGGTGGAGTTAATATGATCGTAGCCATTGTAGGAGATAAGTGAGCGCGACCGTCGAAAAGCGCGTCGACGAGGC
>CAZOOU010000217.1:0-2624 GCA_964581495.1 uncultured Haloferacaceae archaeon | reverse complement strand
ATGTACGACGGCTACCGCGCGCTGTTGGACCACGCCGACCAGCTCGAACGCGAAGACCCCGTTTCGAAAGGTAGCTTCTTTTATACCTCATCGGAGAGCGCGCGCCGACCCGAAGTGCTTCGGCACCACGAGCGGCTCGACCGGCTCAGCACGCCGGACCAGTTGTTGTTGAGCGAAGCTGGCGCGCCTGATACCGACGAGTACGACGCCGCCTGGCGGCTGGTCGCGCCGTTCGGCCCGTTTCCGCGCGCGCTGTCGGAGACGTATCCGTTCACTGCACAAGTGCCGGATCGACCGGACCGAGAGGGCCAACTCGCCGCCACCGAGGGGGTTCGGCGACTGGTTGAGGCCAACCCCGACACCGAGTTCACGGTGGCTATCGACGAGTGGCATGCGGATGCCATCGGGGAACTTCCAGAGCGTGTGAGAATCAAACAGATAGCTGAAATCGGAGCCTCGACTAACACGGCAGACGGCGACAACTAGCGGTCTCGCGGTGCGGAATCGGCCATTCGCTCGGTGAAATCCCACGTGTACACCTGTTCGGGGTCGATCCGAATCCGCACTTCCTGTCGATCCGGACTCAGGAGTCGCTCGGCCAGTGGCGAATCAGTGCCGCCGAGGTAGCGATCAAGCAGCTCTTTTAAGATTTTTTTGTCGGGATCAGCGTCGACATTCGCTGTCCCGTTTCCCCTGAGACCTTTGTATGGCATACTGTTGGTCGAGATCTCGAAGGCAACTTGGTCGTCATGAGCGAGATAGTCGACTACACTAGCCTCGGCACTGGTCGCACACCACAGCGCGCCGTCGCGATACTGGAACCACAGCGAGAGCATCCACAGATCGTCAGCGGGACGTCGACAGGAAAGCCGGAGGGGTATCGTCTCGCTGCGCAGAAACGCTTCGCTCGTCTCTCGGTCCCATGCGCCAGTCGGGTTCATACAGCACCGTCGACGAGCAGGTCGAAAAGTACCGGGGATCAGTCCTGGACGTCGACGCCACTGAACTCAAAACGCGCGCCGCCGGCCGACGACTCGTCGAGTGAGACCGACCAGCCGTGGGCGTCCGCGATCCGGTTGACGATTGCGAGCCCGAATCCGGTTCCATCGGGCCGTGTCGTGTGTCCCGGCTCGAATACTGAGTCGCGCTCGTCGGGAGCGATCCCCGGCCCATCGTCTTCGATATAAAAGCCGTCGTCGCTGTCGAGAGGGCCGACCGAGACTGTCACGGTCGGTCCACCATGCTTGACGGCGTTTCGAAACAGGTTCTCGAAAACGTGCTGGAGGCGGTCGGGGTCGCCCTGAAAACAGAGCTGCTCGCCACAGTCCAGTGTCGCATCGTCACGCTCGATGAGCTGCCAACACTCCGTGGCGAGTTCGGTGATGGTGACCGACCGTAGTTCGCTGACCGTCTGACCCTCGCGGGCAAGCGTCAGTGTGTCCGAGACGATGGCATCCATCCGGTCGAGAGCGGCATGAACCGTCGAGAGATGGTCGAGATCAGCAGTCTCTTCGGCGAGTTTCGCGTAGCCTTGGGCAGTGTGGAGCGGATTTCGAAGATCGTGGGCGACGACACTGGCGAACTCATCTAGTCGGTCGTTTTGCCGTTTGAGCTCGTACTCGCGGCGTTTTTGGGCTGTGATATCATTGATCGCGCCCCGAAGCCGCGGTGAGTTGGCTGCCTCAGCCACACGCTCGCCTTTTGTCTGGACCCATCGGATCTCTCCGGTGGCAGTGACGATTCGACACTCGACCTCGAACGGCTCGTGGGTTTCGAGACATCGCTGTATCGCGTCTTTGACGGCCGTGCGGTCGGTGGGATGAAAGTACGAGAGGGCGTCGGCAAGCGTGAGTTCAGTATCGTCGACGCCGAAGATCTGCTGGGTTCCACCGGTCCACGTGACGGTATCTGTTGCCGCATCGAGTTCCCACCCACCGGTCGAGCCGAGCCGTTCGACTTTTGCCAGCAGATCGCGCTGCTGTTCGAGTGTGTGTTCTCGACGTTTTTCCTCGGTGATGTCGGTTGCAACGACGAGCAGTTGATCGTCGCCGTCCGGCCCCGTAATCCGTTTCAGGCGGGATTTGACGATCCGTTCGGTCCCATCGGCGTCGGAGATCCGCTCTGCAGGAATCACGAGCGGCTCGCCCGATTCGAGAACCGACTGGTCGTCTTCCGAATAGTCTCGGCCACTGGGCTCGTGGACGAACTGCTCGTCAGTCGTCCCCTCTAACTGTTCGACGGTGACGCCGTGAGAGTCGGCAACCGCCTTGTTCGCAAGCACGTGTGTTCCGGTCGCGTCTTTCACGAAAACGAACTGTGGCAACTCGTCGATGATCGCACGAGTCCATTCGTAGGCTCGGTCAGTCGGCACTCCAGGAGACCGCTCCGCCGGCGAGTCCGACTGGTCAACCATAATTAGTAACTATACCAGTTGTTAATGAATTTTTCCCTCAGAAAACCACTGAGGCAGTGAAAGGCAAGATAATTCACCGTTGGCTGCCCAGCGTGGGTATGACTGACTATTTCGAAGTGCTCGACCGCGACGGCGCGGCCCGGCTCGGCGAGCTGCGGCTGGCCGATCCGGTTCGCACGCCCGGGCTCCTCGACGACGTGATCGTCGACAG
>CAZOOU010000216.1:0-2645 GCA_964581495.1 uncultured Haloferacaceae archaeon | reverse complement strand
TCGTCGGTGCGGCCGCCGACTCGCTACCAGTAATCCACCCCGGCTCCAGTCGGACAATTGGTGTTGGCTTTACCCCGACAACGGAGTCGGCCAACAGCGCGACGCTGACCATCGAGCACAACGCAACCCACCAAAACGACCTTACGGTCGACCTCAGTGGGACCGGCGTCGACAGCGACATTAGCGCGGAGCAGTCGACCTACGACGTTGGCACCGTCTCGCTCGGCGACACAGCCAGCCAGACAGTGACGCTCTGGAACAACGGAACTGCGGCTGCTGATATCGATAGTGTCTCGATAGCCGGCTCGACGCCCGAAGCGTTCGAACTCGTCGACACCGGTGGCCTCCCTGGCTCGCTGGACAGCGACACAAGTACCGACATTGAGATCGACTTCGAGCCGGTGACAAGCGGCGAACAGAGCGCGACGCTCCGGATCGAAGCCGACGGCACGGTGACGACGATTACGCTGGTTGGCACTGCTGAGGGTCCAGAGATCGGCCTACCGGATGGAGAGCTCGACTTCGGTGAGATCGGGACGGGAGAGACCGAAACCGAATCCGTGCGGATCGCCAACTACGGAAGCGAGCCGCTCAGTATCGATGACGCAGCGATTACTGGAGCAAACCAGTCCGTGTTCAGTGTGGTTGACACGCCCACAACAGTCGCAGCCGGAGACTCCGAGAAAGTCACAGTCGAGTTCGCGCCCGACGAGGCCGGAAATTACAGCGGCATGCTCGACATCGAAAGCGACGATCCAACAGCTTCGCCGGCAACTGTCGACCTCAGTGGCTCGGCGGTCGCCCCGCGAATCGATGCCGATCCACGGAACGTCGACTTCGGTAATGTGTCTGTCGGCGAGACAGTCCGGAGCAACATTACGATCACGAACCTGCACAACTCGCTGTCGAACCTCAGTGTCACGTCGACGCAGATGGTCGGTAACGACCGCGAGGAGTTCACTGTCACAGCTGACAGCGACGCACCGTTCGAACTCGAACCTGGCGCGACGCGAGATATCGAAGTCGAGTTCACCCCACAATCGCCCGAGACGAAAGAGGCCCAACTGCAGATCATGAGCGATGCGGGCAACGAACCACAGATCGATGTCTGGCTGTCGAACACTAGGACCTACGTCGTCATCCAAGAGGTCGACGCTGACATCGACAAAGACGACAAAGAGGTGAATCTCGACGCCCGAAACGTGGTTTCTGGGACGACGTTCAACATCAACGTCTCCAAACCCGGCACACGGTCGACGGCGATGGGAATGGATACCGTGTCGATGACCACCGACTACGAGGGTGATTTCGGGATGAACTTCACCCACCAGTCGACGCCGGTGAACCACACGCTCGACATCGACAACACAACCACGACCCAGTACATCCAACAGGCGTACACGATTGACGGCAGTGAGTTCGTCGACACCTCTCTTGCCTACCGGATTCGCGCCGACAGCCTGCCGGACGACACTGATCCCGAGTCGGTGACGTTCTACCGATACAACACGACACAGGACGACTGGGTTGGCCACGACAGCACGCTACTCAGTGAGTCCGGGTCTCACTACGTATTCAGCGTCGACACACCGGGCTTTTCGGAGTTCGCCGTGACGGTTCCCGACGCTGACGGATCGGGGTCGCCATCACCATCTCCATCACCGTCGCCGTCATCCGGTTCCGGTGGTCAAAGCGATGGTCTCCCACAGACAGACACTGAGACAGACGAACCGGAAACGGTCGACGATCCCGAAACCGAGGAGTCGACGGATTCCGAGACGGGGTCTGTCGACGGAGACGAGTCCTCACCAACCGGAGCTGAAACGGGCGACGCTCCGAGGACTGTCTTTGGAATCTCGCTGACACCCGAACTGATCGTTGGCTTCGGCGGGCTCTCGGTGCTCGCCACGGCAGTTGGCGCGCTGTTCATGCTCGGACGACAGCGCTCAGAACAGTACCTGATCGCTATCGGCTCGGATGTCGACGAGTGGAGTCAGCTGGCCACATCGGTCGCACTCGACGAACGTGACGACCGTGATCTCGATGGATCGGTCGACATCGTTGCTGTGTCGACCGGCGTCGACTCGTCGCTGACCGACAGCCAGCAGCGAACACTCGACACGACAACGATTGCAGTGCGAGACGAACTCACGACCATCTCGCTCGACGAGTTGCGTGAGGCAGGCTATAGCCGGCTCGTCTGGCTGGGCGAACCGCCGACCGATCTCGATGAATCGGTCGAGACTGTTCGGTGGCCGCTGCCGGAACGGGATGCCGAAGCCGACGACACAGAAGCGGTCGACCGGAAACTGAGAACCGAGATCTCGACACTGCTCGATCAGTTCGAGTAACTCGCTGATCGCGTCACCGCAACGCACAGGCGCTATTGTCTGGCCTGTGTCTATCGACACTGCCAACGACAGCTCATCAGTACCGATTCAGTCTCATTTATAATATACCGACGAGTGACGGTATTGTTTTGAAGACATTCTGTTCTGTATGGTATACAATGGTCTCGCCGACGCCATTGAAAATGTGGCTGTCAGTGTTCGTCATCTGTACGGCACTCTTTCTTGCGGTGTACACTTTGCAGCAGTATTTTCGACAACACCGACAGCGTCTCCTGGTCGCGTTTGCTGCACATA
>CAZOOU010000215.1:0-2652 GCA_964581495.1 uncultured Haloferacaceae archaeon | reverse complement strand
TCGCGCTGCCGACGAGCATATAGACGGGGTTGTCGGAGTTGAAGCTCGTCGCGCCCGCGAGTTCGTAGCCGTGGCTCACCTGGAACTGGACGACCTCTTCGAGGATGTCGCGCTCGCGGAACGCCTCGGTGGCGCGGCCGGCGACTTCGAGCCGCGAGACGTTCATCACGATCCGGTCGACTTCAGTGTCGACGGCGTGGTCCAGAACGGCCTCGAAGTTCCGGCTGCCGCCCAAAAACAGGGCATCGGCATCGTCGGGCAGCCCCTCGGGGGCCTCGGCGTTTATAAGGTCGACGTCTGCGGAGACGAGTTCCTCGTTGGCCGTGAGGTTCTTTTCCGTTACGTCGAGCCGTTTTTGTTTGCGTTCGAGCGCGGTGACACGGCCAGCGCGTCGGGCGGCCTCGATGGTTACTGCACCGGTACAGGAGCCGACCTCCGCGAAATGGTCGGCCTCGCTGAGGTCAAGCTTGCCAAGCAGCACCGACCGAACCTCCGATTTGGTTGGGCCTGCCTTGGCGTCGTGTGGAAGCACAAGTGGCATTGAAACTGTCGACTGACCCTATCATTAAAACAATTATGCTTGTGGTATAGAAACTCGACTTGTATATCTGTGAGGCGTGTGGAACATGTCAACGCGCATCAGTCAAAGATTCGAGTTATTGTTGATTACAAATAGAGCAGTAGCCAACTGACGGGCTGTGTTTCGGCGAATAGTGCCAGGTATTGACTAGTATCCGGCAGATTCTGCGAATATGCAGTCAGTATTCCGGGCAAATGGGTGTAAGAAGGGGTAGATTAATTACTGTAGGTCAGAGTGAACGAGTCGTATGATACTCGGATTCAACGGGGGAGAATCCACCGGAGTGGGTACCGCCAGCCAACCAACCGCCAGCCGACGGCTCAAACGGAGGGTCCGCTAATGGCGAAAACAACTGATTCGGTGATTTTCTCGGATGCCGAACAGGAGATTCTGGAACTTGCCTTACAGAATCCCGATATGTCGAACAGCGACATCGCCGAAGCGACTGGCTACCGACTGACGCTCGTTCGAGACACCCGCGCCGAGTACGAAGACGACATCGAACTCGCCGAAGACGTCGCCGACGCCGCCGGCGAGGGAGACGACTCTGCAGCCGACGTCGACGCCGATCTCAGCGAGACCGAGCAGGTGATTCTCGATTTGGTCGCCGAGAACCCGCGAATTACGAACGCCGAAATCGCCGAGAAGACGGGCGCACGGGTCGCACTCGTTCGAGACACGCGTGATGCCTACGGCGATCAGATCGACGCGACGGCGGCAGCCGAACCAAACACCGACGACGGCGAGTCGACACCGAGCGGTCCCGGCGAGCCATCGGCAGCCCAACAGGAGATTCTGGAGGTCGCCGCCAGCGACCACTCGCTGTCGAACGCCGACATTGCCAAACAGACCGGCTCGCGCATCACGCTGGTTCGGGACACGCTCGATCAGTACGACGGGCCGAGCGATACCGGTGGCGAGGAGTCAGCCGCCGACACTGAGAGTGGCTCGGATATTCAGGCCGAGATCCGCGCGGCCGCAGCCGCCAACCCGGAGGCGACCAACCGCGAACTCGCCGACCAGACGGGCGCGCGAATCACGCTCGTCCGAGATACGTTGGCCGAACCGACCAACGACGAAACCGCAGCCGACGACGCAAGCGAGAGCGACGGCGAGACGGACGTGTTGGACGACGTCGACACATCGGCCTTCTCGGGAGCCCAGCTCCGGATTCTCGAAACCTATCTCTCGAACCCCGAGCTGACCAACGCCGAAATCGCCGCCGAGACCGACAGCCGAATCACGCTCGTTCGGGATACGATCCACGACCACGAGTACGACGAAAAGCCGTGGGTCGGCAACGTCGACGAAAGCGACGACAGCGACGACGAGGACGAAGACGACGAGATCGTCGTTGAGTCGGACGACGAAGTCGAGATTCCCGACACCACCGCCTCGGAGCTGTTCAACGACCGCCAGCGGGCGATCTTGGAGGCCGCCCTCGAAAACCCCGAGCTGACCAACGGCGAAATCGCCGACCAGACGGGCGCACGGCTCACACTTGTTCGGGACACCCGCGAGACCTACGAGGAGGGCGTCGAGCTGGCCGACTCCGACGACGGAGAGACACCGACCTCGACGAGTTCGTCGGGTACAGTGACGTTCACCGAAAAGCAGAAATCGATCATCGCGGCCGCCGAGGCCGACGGCGAAGCATCTATCGCCGAGCTCGCCGAGGAAACCGGCTCGCGGATCCCGCTTGTTCGAGATACGCTTGCGGCTGCCGAACAAAGCGATGCCGCAGTCGACGCCGGCGGAGCTGACGCCGGTGGAGTCGACGATGAAGCCGAACCAGCGTCGGCCGAACCGACGACTGCAGAGGGCGACGGTGTCTCCCAAACTGCGTTGGTCGCGCTCGTCGTTGCCCTCATTTTGCTTGTCGGCGTCGCTGTGCTCGTGTTGTAATCGGTGGTTGATTTTTGAGTTAGTTTTTGATTCTTAATGACGTCGGGACTGAATAGGTTCGTCTCGACGAGACGGACGCCGCGTTTTTGCGCAATATTTCGCTAAGAACTCGGCGGGACCCGTGAGGGACCAGCGGGAGTACGGCGAATCCACTGAACGAGTTTGAG
>CAZOOU010000214.1:0-2662 GCA_964581495.1 uncultured Haloferacaceae archaeon | reverse complement strand
GTCGACCCCCGGAAAGCACTCGAAGCCCACATGGAGGGCTACGAGGTTATGCCGATGACAGAGGCCGCAAGCAAAGCCGACCTCATTCTTACTACGACGGGCAACCGCGACGTGGTCGTCGACGAGCATTTCGACGAGATGAAAGACGGCGTCCTCTTGGCAAATGCGGGCCACTTCGATATCGAGATCGATCTGGTCGCCCTCGAAGACCGCGCCGTCGAGGTGTACGAAGCCCGCGAGGGCGTCACCGCCTACGAACTGCCGGACGGCCGGCGGCTCAACGTGCTCGCGGAGGGTCGACTCGTCAACCTCGCCGCGCCGGTCGCACTCGGCCACCCGGTCGAGGTGATGGACCAGAGCTTCGGCGTCCAGGCCGTCTGTGTCCGCGAGCTCGCCGACAACGGCGACGAGTACGCGGCGGGCGTCCACAACGTCCCCGACGAGTTGGATCGCGAGATCGCCGAGATCAAACTCGACGCGGAGGGCGTCGACCACGACTCGCTGACTGACGAGCAGCGCGAGTATATGGGTAGCTGGGACCACGGCACCTGATCCCGACCATTTATGAGGGCTGACTGAAAGTAGCGAGTATGAAAACCGGATGGGCGTATCTCGGACTCTCGGTGCTGCTCGTGCTGCTTGGCGTGTACGTCAGCCTGGTCGAAGGCCACCTGGCCGGCGATCTGTTGTTGGTGATCGCAATCGCGCTGATTTTCTACGGTTCGCATCTACTCGCCGAAGAGAACGCGGCAGAGGATCTCGCCGACCGCGCCAAGTAGCCGACGCTCGGAGCCCTTTTAGTAGCGACTGCCTAACGGCGTGTATGACTGCTGTTGCGGCTACGCATGGAGGAAACGATGTCCGCGAACCGTAAGGGCGACCGCCGCGAGCGCGAACTCGTCAACCGCCTCGACGAGTCGGGGTTTGCCGTCATGCGCGCACCCGCCAGTGGCAGCGCGACCGAGCGCGAACTCCCCGACGTGTTAGCCGGCGACGGCGACCGATTTTATGCCATCGAGGCTAAATCCTCCAGCGGCCGACCGATCTATCTCTCCGGCGAAGAGGTCGAGGCGCTCATCTATTTCGCCCAGAACTTCGGTGCGAAATCCAGGATTGCCGTCCGGTTCGACCGTGAAGACTGGTATTTTTTCCACCCAGGCGACCTGCATGTAACTGACGGCGGCAACTACCGGGTTAAAAAGGAGACTGCACTCGCCGACGGCGTCGACTTCGATGAGTTCGTTGGTCGGAGCACGAAGACGACCCTCGACGACATCTGATTGTTGTGTTGGTCTTCTGGATTCATTAAATAAACCCTATCCGCCGAGAGGTACAACCACTCCCAATGACTGTCGACCGCCGGACGGTGTTGGGATCGCTTTCGGTGCTGGCTGTCGCTGGCTGCCTCGGCGACGAATCGTTGGCTCAGCCGTTCGAGCTTCGAATCGACAACCGCGACAGCCAGAGCCGACAGCTCTCGGTGCTCATCACTCACGTCAGCGATGGGGTGGTGTACAACGAAACCCGGCAGCTCGCCGCGGACGAACAGGTCGTCGAACCCGAGATCGCCGTCGATCCTGGACGCTATCAGATCGAGGTGCTCGATACAACAACCGACGAGGAGTGGACCGACGAACTCCACGTCGAACTCACGACCGGCGAGGAGTTCTGCGGCTGGTTTCAGATCTGGGCCGATCCCGAATCGGTGACCGCAACAGTGCCGCGCTGTCCGAACGACGAGACGGACGCGACCGACTCGGAGTCGTAAGAGCCGACTACTTATATAGCCGCTTCGCTCGCTGCGGGCGTGCTACCGAGCAGTCGACGCCCGCGTGTGGGGTCGCGGTCGGTGTGGCGGAGCCGACTGGCCGGAAACGCGTACTGTTTGGCAGGTCGCCGCGCGCTGGCATAGACAGCCTCGATCACTGGCTCGTGGTCGCCGTAGTGGCGGTTGGTCTCGACGGCAGCGACGAGGCGACCGTCATCCGTCCGTCGGCTGTCGGCTCGCTCTGTGGTCTGGTTGCGCACGATCAGACAGCTACCGGTCTCGCGGTCGACCACGAGTTCGCCCGGCTCGAAGCTGTGGCGCGGACAGAGTGCGGTCGGCTGGTCGATCAGTACGTGTTGGGGGTCACCGCACACCGCACAGACGCCGGTTCGCATTCCGGCCGGCGGAATCCGACCCGCAGCGGCCTCGATAGCCACCCGGCGGCGGTGTTTACAGCGCGCGCCGCGAATGGCGTAATCGGGGCAGGTACAGGTCGCGTGGTCAGCGTCGACGACGTAGGTGCCGCCGTGGGTTTCGACGATGGTGCGGCCGTCGCGCTGTGGGCGGAGCGTCATCGGTTCGGTTCTGGCGCGTCGGGCGCGTTCGCCCGTCCCCGCGGCCGCGAGCACCGTCTCTGTCGGCGCGGCCGGCGGTGGGTGGCTGTCCGTCGGGTGGGGGTGGGGAGTGGTGGCTATCATTGGAGGGACCTACATGTTAAAAGAGGGGCTGTGGCTATCTAAACCCTCGTCTAACCGAAAACAGGCCTCCAGCGCGGCTCTTGCGGGAGTTCTCGCCGCGCGTTTCGAAGCCCTTTTGAGACGGCCGCAGGAACGAGACGGTATGGAAATCGACGAGGAAATGCGCCGACAGACGGTGGTTTCGCTCGCTGCCGTC
>CAZOOU010000213.1:0-2665 GCA_964581495.1 uncultured Haloferacaceae archaeon | reverse complement strand
CGCGACGCCGCCGAGCTGGCTGTTTCGCTCGACGACGGTGACGTCCGCGCCGGCGGCGGCGAGATAGCAGGCTGCCGAAAGGCCGCCGATCCCACCGCCGACGACGGTCACCTGCTCGTCAGCCACAGACGTACTGTCGGGGCTCATGGGACATACCAGATACCGCGTTGGCGGTCGAGCCATGCCCCGACGACGACGTGCGGTAGGGCCACAATACTAATAAAGACGCTCCAGAACGCCACCAGACCGACCAGCAGCCCAGCCCCGCCGAGTGGCTGTGGTGACAGCAGCCAGAGGACGGCTGCCAGCCCGAAGGTGGCGATGCTGCCCGCGATGAGCACACCCCACGACACCAGCGCGACGTGTTCGGGGTCATCACTGTCGAGTCCCGAGAGTATGCCGCCGTCGGCATCCGGCTCGACGGGCGCGTCG
This sequence comes from uncultured Haloferacaceae archaeon, assembly GCA_964581495.1. Lineage (GTDB taxonomy): Archaea > Halobacteriota > Halobacteria > Halobacteriales > Haloferacaceae > Halohasta. The sequence goes on along the minus strand of CAZOOU010000213.1, from coordinate 2,233 downwards.
TCGACGGCACTGCTGCGGGCGACCTGCCGGGCCGAATACCACAGCGGGAAGTAGAGCCCGACGGCGATGACGACCGGAACGGCCGCGAAGTAGGCCACGAGCAAGAGTGTCTCGGCAGCATCAGCGACGAACGACCCCGAACCGGTCGCATACCAGTAGCCGACGCCGAGATGGGTAGCCGCCAGTGCGGCATACACGCCGCCGATCCAGAGTCGACGGCCATAGATGTCGCCGACCGCCGCCAGCGCGCCCGGCTCGAAAATCGAGACCATCACGTCGCTGAACGCATAGAACGTCCCGGGCCAGAACACCATCGGGACGACCATCACCGCGCCGCCGCGGACGGCCGCAGCCAGCCACCGCTGTGGCCGCGAGCGGAGGTGGTCAGTGCCGTACAGTGCGTCCATTACGTGAACGTCACCGAAGCCGCCTTTCGCCATGGCAACCCCGATCGCGAGCGCGAGGCCCGCAATCGGATTGAGGAAAAACAGCCCCGTAAACAGGCCAATGCCGGTTAGATACAACAGGATATACTGGCCCTGAAAGGCGGCAGCCCGTCGACGCAGGTTCGCGAAATGTTCGTACCCACCGTGCGGCAGGTTCATCGCAACCATGCCGAACAGATAGATGGCCGCCTGAACCTCCAGGGCGATCTGGAGGTCGACCAGCCGCCCCACAAGAAAGCCAACCGTGAGCACGATCATCCCGACCCGCGAGACGGTCAACGAGAGCCCGCCCGTGGGTCGACTCAGCTCGACTGACGACAACGTGGTTGACATATCTCGTCGGTTGGGTTGGACGCCTGATTAACAGTCACCCAAACTGATGGGGTATGAGTTAGCGAAGTCACAGCGGAGCCGCGCTCAGTTGTTGCTCGCCGGCGGGGTGTCGGCTGAGTCGACTGCTGTCGATGTCGGTTGTGAGTCTGCTGCGCGAGCGGTGACCGCTTCGGGGTCGAACTCGTTTGCGGCCATGTTCGGTTCGAGCCCGGCGCGGTCGATCACCTTGAGATCAGTCGCGGCGTCCTGGCCGCCCGTCGTCAGATAGTCACCAGTCAACAGCCCGTCAGCGCCGGCCTCGAACGGCCAGTGCTGTTCGTCTTCGGCGAGGTTGACCTCTCGGCCGCCGGTGAGTCGGACGCGGGCCGTCGGATGCAACAGTCGGTAGACGGCAATCGTTTTGATCAGATCGGTTTTCGAGATGGCCGCCGTCTCGCGGTCGCCGAGCGGAGTTCCCTCGATCGGATTGAGGATGTTGACCGGCAGCGACGACACCCCGATTTTCCGGAGTTCGAGCGCGGCGTCGACTCGATCCGCGGGGGTCTCGCCCATCCCCAAAATCACGCCCGCACAGATGTCCATGCCCGCAGTTTTCGCTCGCCGAAGCGTCTTGAGCCGATCCGCAAACGTGTGCGTCGAGACGATTTCGGAAAAATACCGCGGCGAGGTCTCGATGTTGTGGTTGTAGTGGTTGAGCCCTTCGGCCGCGAGGATGTCGGCTTCCTCCTGGGTGAGCAACCCGAGCGAGGCGTCGATCTCGACGGCGGTTTCGTCCCGAACGAGTCGAATCGCTCGCAAGACGTTGGCCCACTCGTCGGGCCGTTTTTCTTTGCTAACACCTTTTTCGGCAACCACAATACCGAACCGCTGGGCCCCGTCGCGTTCGGCGCGTTTGGCCGCGGCTAAAATCGACTCGGGGTCGAGCAGGTCGTGGGTGTCGATCCCGGTATCGAAATGCGCCGACTGGGCACAAAACCCGCAGTCCTCGGCGCAGTTGCCCGCCTTTGCGTTGACGATGCTACAGGCGTCGACCGTTCCATCGCCGAGCGTAGCTCGCACCGAATCGGCCGCCGCGGCCAGTTCGTCGACCGGCTGGGCCACCAGGGCAATCGCGTCGGTACGGTCGATCTGACCGCCGTCGAGAACGGTGTCGACGGCGTCGTCTATCGTCCGGTTTTCTGTCTCGTAAACCACTTCTAGTTGTGTAGTTTACGGCCTCATAAATTTCGGGGCGAACGGTCGCACGCAGCACGGTCTGGAGAGTCTCAGTTCACCGCAAGAGGAGGATATAACTAATATAACAGTAGGCGTTGGCTACCGGGCGGTTCGTCCCGCCCAGCCCAAGATCATTCGTCGGCGTCGACGTCGGTCGCGTCCAACTGCTCGGCAACGCGCCGGAACGCCGCCAGAATGACGCGTTTGGTTGTCTCGCCTTCGGTCGTCCAGTGGTAGGC
>CAZOOU010000212.1:0-2702 GCA_964581495.1 uncultured Haloferacaceae archaeon | reverse complement strand
ACGCTGATGTGTTGGCCCGACTGCTGGGCCAGCCGGACGACGAAGTTATCGAGCTCTTTTTCGCCGAACGAGATGTTGGTCTCGATGTCGGTGTAGTCGTCGTGATAGACGAAGATCGGTAGCTCGTAGCCATCACACGAGATATCCTCGATGTGTTGGTCGTTCAAGAGTGGATCAAGCTTGCCGAACCCACGGAAGTCGCGTTTGAGATAGTAAAACAGCGAGTGGAACGTCGACATATCCACGTCGATGCCGTAGGTTTCGAGCAGCCGCTTGAGTTCGCCGACGAGCACGGCCTCGATATTGTTTTCGTCTGCCGGCTGATACATCAGCGGTGCTCGGATGTCGCTTTTGATGCGACTCAACAACCCCGTCTCGAACGCGTCGAGATCCGGCTCGACGGCGTGATAGTAGCGTTCGCTGGCTTCGTCGTCGTAGGTAATGACGACGTAGGCAAACGGCGCGTTGACCCAGTAGCGGTCGACTTCCTGTTGGCCCTCGGGAAGCGCGAACGTTCCCAGATGGCCGTCGTCGGCCGGTCGGAACGATCGAACCGTCTGTGTCGAGCCACGAATAATCTGTGAGGCCAGATTGAGCCGGTGTCGAAGGGATTCGAGTCGGTCGGTCGCCGTCGCCAGAAAGCCGTCGTCGTCGCTGTCGGCTGGCTGCTGGCTGCGGCTGGAGGCCTGCTGTGTCCAGTCGTCGACAGGTGTCTCTCCGGGCGGCTCGGTATCTGACATAGGCAGTGTTACCTGTGGTATCTATCCGCACCACTTAATAATTAATCGGAGAGGTCACCGAGACTGCCAGTTGTCCTTAGGCGGTGTGCGACGCCGCCGCCGGCCACTCGTAGCTTTCTTGTCGGCTGTCGGTGACGGCGGCTACTGTCTCGACACCCGCCGGTGTGATCGACACAGTTCGTCTCGGTCGGCTGTAGGAGACAAGCCCGTAGTCGGCGAGCTTCGGAAGCTGATGGTGGTGTAACTCGATTTCTCTGCGTCGACGCTGGTCGGGGGGCACCGAACCAGGGTCGACATCGAGTGATCGGGCGGCGAGCTCGCCTGCCAGATCACGCACCGACAGCGGGGGATCCGGCGTCGTGAGTATCGCACAGATCCGGCGGCGGGTCGAATCATCGAGCAGCACAGCACGGGCGGTCGAGATGGGGGGTGAATCACGAGGCATGGTTGGGGGGAGCCGGGAGGGGCTATCGCTGCAGTTGACCACAGGAGTCGGTCCCGAATAAGAACACGGCCTAACAGTTTAGGGTCGACTGCGAAGAGCCCCCAGTCGGCGGTCCGTGGCCTTTCAGAGCTCGATCCGCTCGACCAACATATCCTCGGCTTTGGTGTTGACCGCGACGATTCGTATCTGGTCTTCGAGCAGGGAGTGTTCGAGTTTGGCTTTCAGGAGTTCGTCGACCTGATAGACGCCCGCAGCGTTGATCATCTCGATCTCGACGAGCACGGGCGACTGTTCGCCTTTCATAAGCCGGACGTTCTCGATGGCCTGGCTCGACAGCGTGTTGATTCCCCGGCCGCCGCTTTCGTACGGAATTCGCGAGCGACCTCGCTCCATATCCAGGCCGTCGGCGATCCGAATAATGCCGGCCTCCCTCGTCAGTGGGTGTTCCTCGGTGTGATGACACAAGATCGCATGCAGCACCTCGGCTTTGACCCTGACGGTGGTCTCGATACTGTAGAGTTCGCCGAGTATGCGGTCCATACTGTTGGCGGCAAGCGGAATCGAGTAGTACGAGTGATTCTCTCGGTGGACGATGTGGCCGATATCGTGGAGCGTTGCGGCCAACACGAGAATAACGGGCTCGAACGCCTCGCTCAAGCCCTGTTGGAGCGCGCCGTTGAACTCGATGCCCTCGGCTTTCAGCAGTTCGTACAGATGGAGCGCGTGGTTCCGGACGATCTCGATATGTTTCGGCCCGTGGTCGCTGTACTGTTTTCGCGTGACAGCGTTGACGTTCTGGGCAGTCAACAGCGCGTTGATTTCGGGGTCCGACTGAATCACCTCCAGCAGTTCGTTCACCCGTGTGTCGTCGAACGGATGGTCGGCCTCGGGGTCGTACTCGTAGGCTTCCTGCGTCGACTCGCTCATCTGGCCAATTTATACAGCAGCGGACAAAAACACTCGGCTCTCAGGCGGCTGCCTCAACCGACTCGACTGCCTCGACGACGGCCTCGTAGTCGGGCTGTTGGCCCGGATTGTCCGCGCGCCAGACGTACTGGACGGTTCCGTCGCTGTCGACGACGAACACCGCACGCTGGGCGACCTCCCACATGGCGATATGCTCGAAATCGTCGACAACGTCGTAGGCGTCGATAATCGCGCCGTTGTTGTCGCTGATCAGCCCGACGGGCAGATCGAACTCCTCGCGGAACCGTTCGAGCGCGTAGGCGGTGTCGGTGCTGATACCGAACACGGTCGCACCCAACTCGTCGAACCGCCCCAGCTCGTCGCGAAACGTCTGGAACTCCTCGGTGCAGGTGCTCGAAAACGCTGCCGGGAAAAACGCCAACACGACGGGGCCGTCGCCGAGGTGGTCGACAAACGCGGTGGCTTCGGTCTCGTCGTCGACAAGCGGTGCGATGAACTCGGGGGCCTGATCGCCAACAGTTACCATATAGTACAGTCGTGGCTACCGGGCGTTGAAGATTGTGATTGCGCCGTAGCCACTGGCTACCGTC
>CAZOOU010000211.1:0-2708 GCA_964581495.1 uncultured Haloferacaceae archaeon | reverse complement strand
CTGATGTTGCTCGTTGTAGTCGTTCTTTGTGTGGTCTATGGTGTCGTCGTTCGGCATCGACGCCAGCAATTGAACTGATCCAGAGAGTTCAGTCGACAGTCGAAAGACGCTCAGTCGGTCGACTCATCGGAGTCCGCACACTGCAACTCGGTGATGAAGAGGCGCTGGTCGACCTGGTAGAGCCAGCCACGGTTGAGTAGGTACTCGAGGGCATGCTTGATATCTGCATCACCGAAGTCCGGATTGGCCTCTGCGATGAGTTCTGTTGCCTGCTGCTGGGTAAACGAGTCCTCATCCGACTGCTCACAGAGATACCGCTCAAGAGAGAGATACGAATCTTCGATCCATCTTGGGAGTGACGGGTAGACTTCTGATGCCATTTCCGGCGGTTGATGTTTGCTACTTTTCGCAGCTACTTAAGCCGTCGATCAGAAAGTTGCAGGCTAATCATTCCTAGATATGCAACGAAGGTAGCATCTATAGAGAACCGTTCTTTTGTCAATCCTCTTTTCCTCCTCACTCCGCCGAGACCACTTAACCAACAGACGATGAGTGCTCGATTCTGTTGGTTAATGTATGCAGGAGGCTGGTAGACTGGTTTAAACCAGACGGTTCGCTCTGGGAGAATGATCACTGTAGACAATGGGTTTCATAAGAGTTATTTTTTAATTTCTCGATTTCTAATAAAAATAGTTAATACAAATCACTACCTTGAATCATGAAACTAACTCTCTGTTTTGGTATAGAGGTTTCCGAATATACATCTACGAACACACCGAGAAGTGCTCCATATGACTAAAAAGACAACCACTTGTCCTCACATATTGATTGCTGAAGATAATCCCGGAGATGTAATGTTGATCAAGAAAGCATTTAGCCAAACTGATTTTGAGAATACAATACACACAGCCACTGATGGTGAGGAGGCGGTTCAATTTCTTCGACAAAGAAATACGAATCCAGAGAAATTTCTTCCTGATTTAGCTCTACTGGACCTCAATATGCCCCGGAAAGATGGGATCGATGTCTTAGAAGTGATGACTGAACACCCCAAACTGCAACAAATCCCTGTAGTTGTCCTTACCAGCTCCGAAGCTACAGAAGATATTATGAAGTCATATAATCACCAAGCTAATGCGTATCTTGTCAAACCCACTGATTTCAATGGCTTCGTTGAACTAGTCGACCGACTCGGAGAATTCTGGTTTAAAACGGCGAAATTACCCTCTGAATAATTATTGTGTAGTATCCTGTCTATTTTGTATAAGTGAGGTCTCTCGCGTCCGATTCTTCAATCCAGACTGCGTTCAGAATCTAACGATCTTGAGCAGCCGGATCTACGACGTCGACGCCCGAAAATTCGAATCTGGCACCTCCTTCGGTGGAGTCGGTGATCCTGACTACCCAGTTATGTGCCTCGGCAACGGTCCGAACGATCTCAAGACCATAGCCAATTCCATCTTTTTGTGTGGTGTAGCCTGGTTCGAAGACAATCTTTCGATCAGCCTCGGGAATACCAGGCCCGTCATCTTCTATGTAAAACCCATCTGCAAGTGAACCAACTCTAATTGTGACGGTGGCCTCGGGGCTTCCTGCGGCCTCTCGCGACTTATCAGTTAATCCGTGGTCGACACTGTTACGAAGGAGGTTTTCGACGAGTTGGCGGAGCCGAGATTCGTCGGCAAAAAACGTAAAATCGTCTTCAACGCAGAGCTCAGCTCCTTCGGTTGAGACGGTGTTCCAACTTTTAGTGACGACAGTCGACAGCTCGACCGGCTCGATATCGGTTGCATCCATTTGCCCGCTGCTACGGGCCAGCGAGACTAGCTCATTTATCAATGTCTCCATGCGGTCATGTGCTCGGCTGACCCGTTCGAGGCTGTCGCCCTCCAACTCCTCAGTACGGCGTGCGACCTCAACACCGGCTCGTGCAACCGAAAGCGGACTCCGGAGGTCGTGACTAATCACCGACGCGAACTGATCGAGTCGTTCTTTCTGATGACGGAGTTGCTGCTGTTCGTCGACGAGGTTCGAGATATCCCGAACGATTGCAAGAAACTCACCCACACCATCGTGATCGGTTCGGGCAATATGAACCCGAACGCGAAACGTCGACCCATCCATGCGCTCAACTCGCCCGTCAACGGAGATGACCGTTTTTGAGGATTCCTGAAGTACATCGAACGGAGAGCTTTCTTGATAACAGTCTCCCGTTAGTGCCACGAACTCGGACCAACGGCTACCGATGAGTTCCAGACGATCACCTATTTCACCGTCGCACTCACAGCAAAGACTTCGATACGCTTGGTCGTTGACTTCGACAATCCGCTCGTCTACATTGAGAATGAAGATAGCTTCATGAGTTTCTTCGACGGTTGGTTCAAACTGGTCGGATTCTGCATCAGTCATAGTAGACCCTCCAGTGAGTCGACTACCTCCGTCAGGAATGACTCTATGTTAGGCATATCGTTTTGTGAAATCTGTACTCATACACAGTAATCGTCTATTAGACTGAATGGTCGGACACATAATAATATGGGGAATATATATTGGGACATAAATATATACCTAAACCTTTCAATACAGGTTCTTCTGACAAGGACAATTGATACGTCGACGTGGTAGAGCCGCCCGCAATTGAGTAGGCAATTAATGAAATCTGGATGCCCCTCAGCGATGACCTCGGGCACATCAGCACCTAAGTTAGA
>CAZOOU010000210.1:0-2748 GCA_964581495.1 uncultured Haloferacaceae archaeon | reverse complement strand
CCAGACTGCTCAGAGGAACGTCGACTGGATGAACTCGTAGTACTCGATAACGGCCAGCGCCAGTGTGACCAACAACACCGGCGGGACGAAATACCGCACTGCAGCGAGCCAAAAGTCGCCGAACCAGCTGGCAGTCCGCCCTTTTTGAAGTTCATCACGTGCCTCGTCGGCATACACCCAGCCGATGAACACCGAGAGCAACAGCCCGCCGAGAATCAGCAGGATATTGTTCGCAAACATGTCGTAGGTGTCCAGATAGGCCAGATCGAGCGCGGTCGGCACGCCGAGAAGGAAGATGATCACCGCCAGCCCGATCGACGCGGGCACGCGGTCGACGTCGAACTGGTCGATCACGAAGGAGACAACGACCTCAAAAATGCTGAACGCACTCGACAGCGCGGCCAACAACAGCATGCCGAAAAAGACGCCGCCGAGCAGGTTGCCGGCCGGCAACTCGGCGAACGCCCCGGCCAAACTGATAAAGATCGCCCCCGCCCCGCCGTCGCCGGGCGTCACTCCTTGCGTAAAGAGGAACGGAAAGACGACCAGCCCGGCGAGCAGTGCGATTCCCGTGTCGACGACGACGATGAGACCAGTGTCACTCACCAGACTCCGGTCTTCCTTTATATAGGAGGCGTAGGTGACCATCACACCCATTCCCAGCGAGAGGGTGAAAAACGCCTGGCCGGCCGCGGCCGGCAGCACTTCGATGGCGTCGGCCAGCAGCGTTGAGGTGTCGGGATACAGGTAGTACTGGTAGGCTTCGGCGGCCCCGCTGAGCGTCGAGCCGTAGATCGCCAACCCGATCAACAGCAGAACAACGCTCGGAACCATTACTGTGGCGGCCTTTTCGATGCCGTTTCGCACCCCGAGAGCGACGATGCCGGCGACAAGCCCCATAAACAGCCCGTGGAAGCCAATCGCACCGGTTCCGGAGGCGATGCTGACGAAGAAGGCCTCGGCGTCGCCGCCGTAGCCGCCGGACACACTCGCCAGCAGATACTGGATCACCCAGCCACCGACAACGCTGTAGTATGACAGAATAATGAACCCTGCAACCGCGCCGACCGCGCCGGCGATTTTCCACTGCGGATGATCGAGTGCGTCGAACGCCCCAATCGGGTTCCGGTTCGAGCGTCGACCGATTACGAACTCGACGAGCAACACCGGCAGGCCGATGAGCACGACCAACGCCAGATAGACGACGAGAAACGCCGCGCCGCCGGATTCCCCGGTCAGAAACGGGAAGCGCCAGATGTTTCCAAGCCCCACCGCGCTGCCGACGGCGGCGAGAATGAAGCCAATACGAGTCGCCCAGGTCTCGCGTATCTCCATACTATCTCTGCGGTGGGTCTGATATATAATACTGGTCTGTGTCGACGGCAGACTTATCAAAATAAATGAACACAGAATTCCTCAACAGGACAACCTGTTCAGAAACGTTTACATATGTCAGTGCTGAGGATACTGTAGAGAATGAGTCGGCCTACTGATGAGTTTCTCGTCCTCCACGTCGACGACGATGCTCCGCTTTTGGAGCTCTCGAAACAGTTTCTGAGCGAGGCTGATAGCCGATTGGACGTCGAGACGATGACCGATCCGGTCGCGGCCGCCGAGGCAGTGCAGTCAGGCAGCTACGATGCCGTGATCGCCGACTACCAGATGCCGGAGATGAACGGCCTTGAGCTGCTCGAAACAGTCCGCCAAACCCAAACAAACGAGCTGCCGTTTATCATGTTCACCGGCGAGGGCCGAGAGACCGTCGCCAGCGAGGCACTCAACCTCGGGGCCAACCGGTATCTCCAGAAGGGCGGCGATCCGAACTCGCAGTACACCGTGCTGGCGGATGCCGTCATCAACGAAATAAAACACGCACGCACGAAAGCCAGCCTTCGGGAGTATGCCACCGCCGTCGAGGCCTCCGATGACTCGATCTACATGCTCGATCCCGACGGAGCCTACGTGTTTGCCAACGCCGAACACCTCTCGCGGCTGGTGGCCGACGGCAAGATCGACACGGCCGACCAACGCGAGGTCGACGGCCGACAGTACCGGTCGATCCACCCCGACCGGGCCGCCGAACGGATCACCGAGATCATCCGAGAGGTCGTCGACCGCGAGGAAGCCATCACCGAGGAGTATGCCTTCGAGACCGAAGACAGCTGGTCGTACCGGACCTACAGTCCCGTGTTCGACCCCGAAACCGCCGAGCCACGCGGAGTGGTCGTGATCTCGAAAGACATCACCCGGCGCAAACGGATGGAAGACCGCGAGGCGATGCTTCATTCGCTTTTGCGACACGACGTGAAAAACAAGATCCACGCCGCCCACGGCTATCTCGGACTCGCCGAAGCAGCTGACCTGCCGGCTGATGCGCTCGATCAGTTGTCGACGGCCAGCCGGCTGCTCGACGACAGCATCACGCTGATCGACAACGTCAGTACGCTCAGTGAGCTCAGCCAGCACGACCCCAAACCGTGGGCACTACAGGACGTGATCTCACGGGTCGTCGACAGCTACCGGCCACAGGCCGAAACGGCCGGCATCGACCTTCGCGCTGAGAGCTGTGCGGGCCGGGTTCTCGGTGGCCCGCTGTTGGAGGCGCTGTTCGGTAATCTCGTTTCGAACGCGTTGACACATGCAAACGCCGACCGCGTCGAGATCCGGTGTCGACGCGAACACACCAGTGACGGCACCGGAGACTGTGACGGCGGCGATACAAACGGTGATAACGACGGTGACAGCGAC
>CAZOOU010000209.1:0-2758 GCA_964581495.1 uncultured Haloferacaceae archaeon | reverse complement strand
CGACGATGCAGACCAAGATGACGACGCCGACGACAGCGACCAAGACACAGACGGTGCTGACGACGAGGCCGAGACAGGCGATGAGATCGCAGTCGACGACGACCGGGACGATCCGGCGTTCGAAGACGAAGACGGATCGCTGGTCGACCGGCTGTTCGGCGACGGTACTGCCACCGGCTCGCCGGCCGAGATCAGCCCGCCGTTCCCGTTTAGCTCGCTGTTGTTGGCGTTCGTCTTTTTGGTGCCGATGAACTTCATCATCCAGGCCTACGGCGGAACAATCCTCAACGAGCGAATCAACCGCCGCGGCGAACTCCTGTTGGTCGCGCCGCTCGGTCGACTCGACATCGTGGCCGGCAAAACACTGCCGTATCTGGCGGCTGCGGTCGCCGCCATCGGGGCGATTAGCCTCGCAATTGGTGGCGGCCTCCTTTCGGTGCTGGCCGTCCTGCCGATCGCACTGGCGTTTCTCGCGTCGACGTTCGTCGGCGCGATGTTCGCCCGCTCATTCAAGGAGCTCACCTTTGTCACCGTCACCGTCTCCGTCTTTTTGACGACCTACGTCTTCGTGCCCGCGATCTTTACGAACGTGACACCGATCGCGCTCATCTCGCCGCTGACCTTGGTCGTCATGGAGCTCCAGGGTGAGGCCGTCGGGTTGGGAGCCTATCTGTTTTCGACCGCGCCGTTCTATCTCGGCTCGGTGATCCTCTTTTTGCTCGGCGTCGGCGTCTATCGCGAGGAGGATATGTTCACCCAAAAGCCCGTCCCGCTGAAGTTCCTCGACGCCCTCGACGCGCGGCTTCGGGGACCGAAATCCGTCGCGGTCGTCTCGGGGCTGATGATTCCGTTCGTCTTTATTGCCGAACTGCTGGCGATTGCGGTGCTGTTCGTCCTCCCGATAGAAGTCTCAGTTCCGATTATCCTGGTGACCATCGCGGCCATCGAGGAGGTCGCCAAAAGTATTCACATCTACGCTGGCTTCGAGAGCGACCGGTTCGACCGCTCGATGAAGACAGCACTCGTTTTGGGCGCGCTGTCGGGCATTGGCTTCTTTGTCGCCGAGAAGTTTACGGCGATCTCACAGTTCGTCGGGCTGCCGGAGCTGGCGCTCGGTGAGGCGACACTGACGCCGGCAGGCGTGACACCGACCGCCACGCTGGCACTGCTGGCCGCGCCGCTGGCGTTGCACGTCGTGACTGCCGGCATCTCCGCGCTTGGCGCACGGCGAGATCTGCGGTGGTATCTAGTCGCACTGTTGGTGGCGACGTTGGTCCATGCGGCCTACAACTTCGGGGTGGTGAGTCTCTATGCCTGAGGCCGACGACGGCGGGCTCGGCGCATGGCTCCGGAGCCGGCGGCTCACGATTGCCGAACGCGAACTACGGGTGCTGGGCCGCGAGAAAACGATCATTCTCGCGCTCGTAATTCAGCTCTTTGTCGCCGGCTTTTCAGGGTTTTTAGTCGTCGGACTCGTCTCGCTGTACGACCCGAGCAGCGTCGACGGGCTGCAGATCGAGGCGGCGGTGACCGGTGATGCCGCCGACGAGATGCAGGCGGCGATCGACGAGCAGGATTCGATCACTGCGACCACATACAACAGCTCTGCGGATGCCTTCGAGGCGTTTGATGAGGGTCGGGCTCAAGCGGTGTTCGAAACAGCGATACGCGGGGATGGAATCGCGGTGACGCTCACCGCCCCAGAGGGATCAATAGAGACGACGCTCGTCGTCGCGGAGGGCCAACAGGCACTCCGCGCGCTCGAACGACAGCAGCGCACCGAGCGGGCGGTACACCTGACCAGACAGCCGCTCGAACTCCCACCGGACCGCGGCGGCAACCCGTACTTCGACTTTACGTACACCGTCTTGTTGCCGCTGCTCGTCTTCCTGCCGGTGTTTATCAGCGGCTCGATCACCGTCGACTCCATCACCGAGGAGGTCGACCGCGGCACGCTCGAACTCTTGCGGGTCGCACCCGTCTCGCTGACCGAGATCGTCGACGGGAAGGCGATGGCGATGATTGCGATTGCGCCGATACAGGCGATGGCATGGCTGGCGTTGCTCTCGCTCAACGGCGTTCGGATCGCCAACCCGGTCTGGCTGTTCGGGCTGGTGACTGCTAGTGCGGTGCTTGTGGTCGCCCTTGCGGCTGCCATCGCACTGTTTGCAGCCAACCGTCGGGCGGCCCAACTGCTGTTTTCGGTTGGCGTATTGCTGCTGTTTGCGGCCGCGGCGTTCCTCCCGGTCAACCCGGCGAACGCTGCCGCCCTCTTGGCCATCGACAGCGCGACCACGCTGACCTACCTGGCGGTCGTCGGCTATTTCCTGGTGGCGGTCGCGGTCGCTGCCGGGGTTCGGTACTTCGTGGGACGGGTCGACGCCAACGAGTTGTAGGTGCTATTTCTCACTGAATTTATCACGAAAAACCGCATCTAGTACGATTTTCGTACGCCTTCGACCGGTCTACCAGATTAGTTATGGGATATTTTGCCGTATATGTGAGTGTATGTACGATCCGACCACGCAGGCAGTACTGATCGATGGATCGACGCCGAACAGTTGGCGGAAGCAACAGCACCCATGCTTGATCCAGTAGTCGCGGGGCGCGCGCAGTTCGCAGTTGCGACGACGATTCACATCGTCTTTGCCTCCCTGTCGATAGGGCTGGGACCGTTTTTGGTCTACTTCGTCGTCCAGGAGATTCGTACCGGCAAACAGCGATACATCCGGCTGCGGAAGTTCTTCACGAAGGTGTT
>CAZOOU010000208.1:0-2767 GCA_964581495.1 uncultured Haloferacaceae archaeon | reverse complement strand
TGCGCGTCTCGCCGATCATTTTCTCGCGGACGGTTTCGAGGATCTCCTCGGCGACACTCATCTCGACATCGCTTTCGAGCAGCGCCATCTCCAACTCCCAGAGCGGATCTTCGAGGTCCTCCTCTTCGATGATGACTTTCCCGGTTGCGAACGCCGCGACGCGTTTGAGCGTGCCCGGTCCGGAGTCGTCGGTCTCTTTTTCGTCTGTCTCCGTCTCGGCGGCCGAGTCGTCGACTCCATCCGTCTCGTCTCCATCCTCGATCGACTCCGACTCGACGGTGTCGTCAACTGTATCGGACTCGTCGGTGTCGTCGACCGCATCTGGAGTGTCGTCGACCGTATCAGCGGGTTGGCTTTCGGCGGTGGTGGTCGCGCTTTCGTCGACTGTGTCGGCGTCAGCCGTGGCGTCGGCTGTCGCAGCCGCGTCGGCCGCGCTGCTCTCGGTGGGCGATTCCTCGTCCGGTGTCGACTGAGCAGCGTCCGCCGTTTCGGCTTCGGCTTCGACCTCGGCCGCAGCTTCAGCTTTCGCTTCGTCGTCGGCTTCCGCTTCGGCTTTCTCCTCGGCGGTCTCCTCGACGTCGGAGCGGAACTTGCTCAGTTTGTCTTTTAATCCATCAAACACGGCTGGAAAGCGTTTCGGGGGTGGTTACTCGTCGTCGCCCTGCTGCATCGCCTGCATCTGCTGCATCTGCTGTTGCTGCATGCGCTGTTGGATCGCCTGGGCCTGGTCTTCGAGCGCGTCGGCTTCCGCTTCGAGCTCGTCGATCTCGCTTTCGAGCTCATCGACTTGGTCGTCGAGTGCCTCCTGTTTGAGCTCAAGCGAGTCGACCGCGGTGTCTTGGTCCTGCTCGGCCGCATAGCCGCCGCCGAGGCTGACGATCACGTCGTCGATATCCTGGACTTCCGCCCGAAGGTAGGCGTCGCCACCGAGCGGCACCTGCACCGTCGACCCGGTTTCGAGCGTCTCGATTGCCTCGATAGCGTCGTCGATCTCGGCGCGCTCGGCGGTGAGATCGTCGACCTCTCCGTTGAGTTCCTCGATCTCTTCGTCGAGTGCCTGAAGCTGCTGTTGGAGCTGCTGGAGCTGCTGGCCGCCGCCACCGCTTGCGCCGCCACCCATCATGCTGCAACAACCTCGTCAATGGAGACCTGGGTTCGTTTGAGACCGTGCTCGCTGCCGAACTGCGAGAGGATGTGCTCGCGAGCGACCGATTCGTTGACCGCTTCGATTTCCTTTGTGAACGACCGGGGGCCTTCTCGGCCGTCGAACTCACCGCGAACAGTAAACTGGCTCATACCCACAGGGTCGGCCCGCGACCCGGAAGTATCTTCCTACTCAACGGTGCCATGAGAGCTCTCGGCGTGGTCGACAGTTTGCGCCACTCAAGTGCTGTCGCTACGGCTTTCGGCGTTTCGACAGCAAACACCGCAAAAAAGTCGTCGACTCAGTCGAGATAGCCGAGCGTGTCTTCGATCCGACCCAGCTCCGGGCCAGTTGTGTCCTCGCCGACGATGTACGTCTCGTCGGTGGCAACCAGCCCCGAGCCGAGCAGCGGTGTGCCGTAGTTTATTGTCCCGAGATCCGCATACACGTCGAGATGGTCTTCGAGGGTTTCGAGCTCCGATTCGGTCGCTTTCGGATGACAGAGCACGCCCGTGTTGTTGGCGACTGCGGCAGTGCCGACGGTGTTTCGCTCGCCGAGCGTGCCGCGCAAGACGGGAACATCCAAGGCGTCTTTGACTGCTTGGACGCCCTCGCGTGAGAGGTCCGGATGGACGTACGCACCGGTATCGTTGGCGACGATGACGTTGCCGGCGGCGTTGATTTTGCCGGGTAGTTCGACGACCGGCCCCGAAACAGCGGCCTCCAGTCGCTCGCGTTCGCGGTCGGTGATCCGGTTCGAGACCACCAGCCCGTTTTTGTTACCAGCGGCTAACGAGCCGACCGTTCCGGAGCCACCGATGGTCGTTTGGACACACTCAACGCCAAGCTCGTCGGCCATCGACTCGGCGAGTTCGTCGTCGATGTCGTGGCGGACTAACAGACAGTCGGCTGTCGCGCGGGCAAAAACACCGATATACGACGATCCAGCGACAGAAACACGAAGCACGTAGTTAGGCGACTTCAGCTTCGACGATGGTCTCGTCGTCTTCGATAAAGCGGGCTGCACGAACCCGCAGCTTCGATGGCGGGTTCTGTCGACCGCGTTCCCAGACTTTCTCGTTGATCGAGGGGTCGAGTCGGACCTCCTCGCCGTCGACGTTGAAATGCTGTGCGAGATGATCGCGGATGAGCTTCATCGCGCGGTCGGCGCGTTTCTGGACGGCGACCTTGCGGACATCTCGGAGCGGGACCGTTACCACACGTTCTTCGAAATCACTCGTACTCATTGTTATTCGTCCGTGCTGCTACGCCGCCAGTTGCGACGTTTTGGGTTGCGCGAAACCTGCATATCTGTCTTCATCATAACCCACGTTGGAACACGTCGGTTCTGCCGTTCGAGTTTGGCGAGTCGCTTTTTCTGCGCCTTCGATTTCTTCCCCATAGTAGGCTATCTTCCTGCCCCGCCGCTTAAAATCCTGTCCATCCCGTACGGCGTCTGGCAGCCAGCGACGGCTCAGAACTTCCCTAACAGTGATTCGTAAAAGCTCGCATCGCTGGCTTCGCCGGCGAGCTTCTCGACGATCAGCTCCGGCGTCGACCGCGCCAGATGATCCTTGACCGGCGAGCGGTCGACCTGGAGCTCGCCGTTCAGCAGGCCGGTCG
>CAZOOU010000207.1:0-2777 GCA_964581495.1 uncultured Haloferacaceae archaeon | reverse complement strand
GGGCAATCGTCTGGAGCCACGTCAACAGCCCCCAGCCGACGATCGCGACCAACACAAATGAGTCGACGAGGGGGATGAGCAGCAACAACGCGAGCAGATAGCGCGTTCGCATGCCTCCTGGTTGTCGGCCGCCGTCTATAATCTCTTTTGTCGACCCGCGGGTGTGCCGAAGCCCTTAGGCGGCCGCTCGACCGAACCCATATATGACCGATTCGACCCGCGTCGACTGGCGACCGTGGGGTCCCGACGCCTTCGCCGAGGCCGACGAGACCGACAGACCCATTCTGCTCTCGTTGACCGCCACCTGGTGCGGAGCCTGCCACGAGATGGACGCCCGCACGTACGCCGAACCCCGCGTTGCGGCCAACATCAACGACAGCTTCGTCCCGATCCGCGTCGACGTCGATCGACACCCGCGTGTACGAGAACGCTACAACATGGGTGGGTTTCCGACCACTGCGTTTCTGACCCCGACGGGAACGCTGCTCAGCGGCGCGACCTATCTCGGCCCCGATGGGATGCGTCAGGTCGTCGACCGCATCCGCCAGCTGTGGGATGAAAAAGGAGCCAGCGCGGGTCGGGTGCCCCGAGCACTCGCAGACGAGCCCACCCCCGCAGGCGAACTCACCGACCAGATCGAACAGCATCTCGCCGGCCAACTCACCGAGCAGTTCGATCCCCAACACGGTGGTTGGGGCACCGACGCCAAGTTTCCGATGGCCCGAACCGTCGAGTTCGCCCTCAAACGCGAACGCCAGCAGGCGCTCCAGACGCTCGATGCGATCGCCCAACACCTCCACGACACCGTCGACGGCGGCTTCTTTCGGTTTGCGACCAGCCGCGACTGGTCGGACGTGCGGTATGAAAAGGTCTTAGAGGAAAACGCCGCACTCCTCCGAGCGTTTGCCAACGCTTACCTGTACACCGGCGACGAGGCGTACCGCGAGCCCGCCGCCCGCACCGTCGAGTATCTCACCGACGAACTCTGGACCGGAATCGCGGTCGGCGGCAGCCAAGGCCCCGGCCAGGGGGCGGCCTACTACAGCTTGGACGCCGACGAGCGTGTCGACCACGAACCACCCCGGACGGATCTCACCGTGTTTGCGGGTGGCAACGCGCTGGCCGTCGACGCCCTCCTCACGTACTACAGCTACACCGACGACGAGACTGCCCGCAGCTACGCCAAGCGAATTCTCGACGCGCTTGAAGCCGAGTTAGTCGATACCAACTCGGGCGTCGTCACTCACTACCGCGGCGTCGACGAGGTGGGTGAGACTCACCTGCTCGATGACGCCGCCCGAGTCGTCAGCGCGTGGTGTCAGGCCCACCAGATTCTCGGCGAGAGCCGGTACACCGATGTCGCCCAGCGCGTCGCTGACGAGGCGATCGCCGAACTGCAGACCGAACGCGGTGCGTTTCGGGATGGCCCGGCCCGCGGCGAGGGGCTGTGTGATCGGCCACTGTACCCGATTGATACGGCCGTCGAGTTCGCCGACGCGCTGGTCGACCTCTCGATTCTGACCGGCGACGCGGCGTATCGCGAGCGCGCTACCGACGCCATCGAAGCCTTCGCGGGCGCGTGGGAGCGGTTCGGCGTCCAAGTCGCCGGCTACGGCAGCGTGGCGGGGCGGCTGTGTGGCGAACCGCTGGTCGTCGAAATCGGCGGGCCCGCTGGCTCGGACCTCCACCGAGCGGCCTGCCGAGTTGCCGACCACGAGCGCGTCGTGATCCCGAACGCTGCAGGGCTCGACGGCGGCGAGGCGAGCGTTCGTGCAAGCGACGAGCCGCCGGTCAGCGATCCCGAAAGCCTCATCCAGCAGGTCGCTGCGACCGCGGACAGCAACGGATAAACCAACACTGCGTTGTAAACCGTCGGTGTGTTTTTATTGTTGTACGAGAATGTCACTGTATGGCGAGTCTCCGCGATCTCGGCCTTTCTGAGTACGAAGCCCGAGCCTATCGGTCGCTGCTTCGAACGGGCCCAACAACCGCCAAGGAGTTGTCACAGACCAGCGAAGTGCCGATGGGCCGGATCTACGACGTGCTCAATGGGCTCGAACAACACCGGCTGGTCCGCAGTCAGGCCGCCGGTCGACCCAAAAAGTACGTCGCCGTCGAACCGGAGGTCGCACTGGACCGACTGTTGGCGGCGAAAAAACAGGAACTCGACGCCCAGGCCAAGCAGTACGAGTCGGTCGTCGACACGCTGGTCGACGAGATCGACGCCAGCGAGCCGATCGACGAGCAGTTCTGGACGGCTGCGGTCGGCCCAGACGAAACTCTCGAGTTATTGCTCGAACGGATTTCGGCGGCCGAAGACGAGCTCATCTATGTGGCGGGCACGCCCGCCTCAGGGATCGACCTCACAGAGGCGAGCAAGCAGATAACCGACAGCCTCCAAGCAGCGCTCGACCGCGGCGTCGACGTCGAGTTGTTGATTACGCCCACCGTTGTCGACGAGCTACCGGATCGGAACGTCGCCCGGCAGCACGGTCGGCTCGCCGAGTACGACAACTTCTCGGTTCGGACGCTTGAGACGGTCGAGGGGACGTTTACGCTGCTGGATCGGATCGAGGTCTGTATTGCGGTCCCCAATCCGATGGATCCAACCAAATCGTTCGCGATGATCGATCTGAAAGACGCTGGCTTTGCGAGTGATCTTCGCGAGGAGTTCACCGGTCGCTGGCAGCAGGCCGAGCCGTTCGAGCTGTAGCGGTGAGACTTATCAACTATGGCGACAATTGGGCGTACGATGTTCCAGCGGCGTCGACTGGTGG
>CAZOOU010000206.1:0-2804 GCA_964581495.1 uncultured Haloferacaceae archaeon | reverse complement strand
ATTGAGAGACAACACATCCACAGGTGTTCAGCATACACGTAACTGAGTCATTCAACTGAAGCGGTAGCGCGGAGTCCCCTTCCTCAAGGAGCGACCGAAGGGAGTGAGTAGAGAGGGGAGGAGCGCGTTCGTATAGCTCACAGAAACTAATCTATAAGTAGCCGCAATACTACATTGAAATCGTGGCAGACGACTACGTGCGCCGGACGGCAATCACCCGACTCCCGGTAGATGGTAAGCAACGCGACCTCCTCGAAGACACCATCTCCGAGTGGAAGCGTGGTTGTCAACTCGCCACTGACATGGCGTGGGGCAAGTACAACGCCAAGAGCGACGTACAGCCCCTCGCCTACGACGACGTGCGTGAGCAAACCGACCTCGGGAGTCAGCACGCGATTCTCGCCACTCACCAAGCCGCACAAGCTATCACTGGCTGCATCGAACGACGGTCGAAGGGCAAGAAGGTCAGCAAACCGACCTTCACCGCACCCACGGTGAAGTATGACACCCGGACCATGACACTATTCGACGACACGGTGTCACTTGCCACCACAGAAAGCCGCGTCCGGTGTGACCTTGCTCTTCCCAAAGACGACGATGGCTACCAACGGCAGTTCCTCGATTCAGATCAATGGGATGTCACAGAAAGTACTCTCACCGCCCGCGACGGCGACTACTTCTTGCACATCGGCTTCCGCCGACCCAAGAACGAAACTGAGCGGAATACCGCCGAGGACGGAACGGTTCTCGGGGTTGACCTCGGTATCGAAAACCTCGCCGTCACCAGCACCGCCTACTTTTTCAGCGGACGGGAGTTGACCCACGATCTCCGTGAGTTCGAGAAAGTGCGTGCTGGACTACAACGGACGGGAACTCGGAGTGCCCACCGAACCCTTGAACAAACCGAAGGTCGGGAACTCCGGTACATCCGTGACGTACTTCACCGAGCGTCGAACGCGATCATCGACGAAGCACTCCGGTACGAGTGTGACGTGATAGCGTTCGAGGACCTAACCGATATTCGAGAACGAACCGGGGCGTCGTGGGGACATAAGTGGGCGTTCCGCACACTCTACGAACAGGTAGAGTACAAAGCCGAAGCAGTCGGAATCTCGGTGAAACAAGTAGGATCGGCGTACACGTCGAAGCGGTGCGCCGAATGTGGATTTACAGCTGACGAGAATCGAAAGACACGCACTGATTTCGAGTGTGTGAAATGCGGTTCAGAAGCGAACGCGGATTATAATGCAGCAAAGAACATCGGGATGCGGTACGTCCGGCGGGGCCAACAGTCGTCTCGTCGGACGGGCAACAGTCAACTTGCCCTGAAGTCTGGAATAGTGACGCCGAGTGGCGGATTTACCGCCCACCCCGAAGGGTTTGAGGCCGAGTTCATGGACAAGCCCCACCCTCAACGAGCGAAGTCGTCAGACTGAGCGAAGTAGGGTGGGGTCGTTGACTAACGTGATTGGTGAGGAGGACTGCACTACAGATTTCAACAGAGTCGATCAACAGTCTGTACCGGATGAGTAAGTGTCTCCAGGAACGAATACAGGGAGGTCTGTATCGCGAGTTTCTCTGTCAAGACTATCGAACCAGTTGCGGACTTTTTTGTGGAGATCACTTTTTGTAGAAAACGAATCGTATTGAATCTCGTAGCCTTTTGGGAGCTCGTCGATCGTAGCACTACTGAAACTCTCATCCAGATAGAGACCTATTCGCTGACCAGGCTTGTGCGTAAGGGCAGGATTTCCTCGACGGAGATGAAATTCGCCGAGGATACCGCCGGTTTCAGCACCAACTCCAGTTGTGAGACCGCCTTGCGTGAACAGAAATATGACGGCATCGCTGTGAGCAGCGAATGCGACTGATTGGGCGAGGGGGTCCATCCCCTCTACAACAGGTTCGTCATCGCTACGGGTTTCGTTCTGTTCGTTGGCCTGTTCGTGTGTTGGGATATCAATATCGGTGGCGATGAATGCGCGACAATGGAGGTTCTCGCGGAGTTCCGTACAGAAGTCTCGAAGGGCCTGTTCCATATCGCCCTGCCCATCGGTAGTGATGTGCCTGTCTGGATCGAAGAGTGGGTCGTTCTGAAACGGAGTTTTGAGTGTGTCAGCGTCATCATAGGCGACTTCAGCGTTAAACTCGGTGTATGGGCCCATGACGTACACGGTGAAATCGTTGTGAGTGCTGAATTTAGGAGGTGCAGGAGCTTGTTCTGCAAGAATATCAGATATGCGGCGTTCGTTGTACTGAAAATTCGTTTCGCCGTCAAACATTACGTTCTACACTGTTTTGGGGCGACAAAGAGGTGTCCATCGAGGGTGGAAGCCATGTTCAAAATGATGGCTAGAAACAAAGAAAATTTTCTTTGTAATCGTCAGTCTCATATAGAAGCCCACCGTACGTCGACGTAACAATGGCCGCTGAAACCGCCCACACGACGCCAGATCCAGATGAAGAGGATCTCGAACAGTACGTTGATCAGCGGCTGTTCGACGACAGTATGGGCACACTCGCGGACCATACTGCCCGTAAGGCAGCACTCAGTGATAGTCGACGATACGCGATACTGTTTCTCCTTTGGGAGCGAGAGGAAGTCGCTCGTAAAGAACTCGCTGCTGCTATCGACGATGACAGCTTCGACCTCAGTCACCACCTCGGAGAACTCATCGATGTTGGTCTGGTCGCCCGGACAGGTGCGCCCGAAGATGGTGATGGTCGACAGACATTCTACAAAATTACACATCTCGGACGCCAAGAGATCGATGCAGATGTTCAAAATATCACCGGTTCGAACC
>CAZOOU010000205.1:0-2813 GCA_964581495.1 uncultured Haloferacaceae archaeon | reverse complement strand
CATTGTGAGGTGTTTGCAAGCCCACCAGTACGCAACTGTCCCGAGAGAGGGTTCGATAGGGTAGCGCTGTGATGGGAGGTTAGTATTTATACTCACTCGACTCCAGGTCGAGCGCGTCGTAAAACGCCTGGTCGATCTCGTTTCGCTCCGCAACCCACGCCTCGAACCCGTCTCGCGTCTCCGGATACTGCTCGTAGTGGGCCTGGTATTTTGCGACAAACCGCCGCGTCGACACCAGATCCTGGACGGCCGCACCGAGATCGCCCATGCTCACGCCGAGTTCCTCGAAGCTCCCCCGGCTGAACTCCCCGATCAGATTTCGGACGACGCCGCTGGCGACCTGGAGCTTGCTCGACAGGGAGTCGACTTCTTTGCTCGTCCCAACGATCTCTCGAAGCTCCGTCTCAGGGAGCAGCGCGATCAGCGCGCGAAGCATATTCGGCTCCAGCTTACTCGCCGCCACGTTGTAGGCGTCCCACGCCGCGAGTTTGGCAGCCTCGCCGTGTTCGAGGTAGAGCCAGCGGTTGTGCTCCCAGAGGCCGTCCTCGGAGACGTCGCCATTCTGGACCGCCAGTGCCGCGGCCCGCCCGGCGGAGTACCCCGAGTACGCCGCCCCGCGAATCCCCTTGCCGGTGATCGGATGGGTCGTCCCGACTGCGCCGCCGGCAGCGACGTAGCCCGGCGCGACCATCGAATCCAGCGGTCGACGCAGCGCGATGGCCGACCCCAGCTTGTTGCCCTTCTCGAATCGCTCGGCCACGTTCGCACCCTGGTACTCCGGGCGATCTTCGATATCCCGCCGCAGGCGATCCGCCAGCGGGATGGGGTCTTTGTTCATCTGGAAGCCCAACCCGACGTTGATCTCGGTCGGCGTCCGGGGGAAATACCAGATGTAGCCCATCTCCTCTAAGGGTTTGCCGACAATGGCGTTCTCGTAGTCCACTGGCTCGGTCGTCTCGATGATCTCGCGGTACGCCGAGCCGAAATGCGTGTAGTGCGGCACCTCAAACGTCGGCTCACCCTCGGTGTCGAGCGCCTCGAAGTCGACCATATCCTGCAGAATCGACTGTGCGCCTGCAGTGTCGATCAGTACCTTCGATTCGTACGTGACCTCTTCGCCGTCGCGGATCGCTTTGACTCCCGTCACGCGGCCGTTCTGGGTGACCTCGTTGACGACGGTATCGTAGTGCTGGTCGACCCCGAGGGCGGCAGTCTGTTCGAGCAGTCGCTGCCCGAACTCATAGCGATTAATAACGTTGCTGCCGCTGCTGTAGGGCAACACCTTCCGGATGCCGAGTGCTTCGTCCCAGTATTCGATCTGGTCGATGTTGCGGTCCATCAGCACGGCCTCGTCGTCCGCGATGGCGTCCATATCGATCGGGCCGGGATATTTCGTCGGATCGCGCGGGCTTTTGATCGCATCGCCGCAGGCGATAAAGCCGGCCTCTTCGCGCGATTTTCGCTCTAACTGGACGACCGAGGCTCCCTCGGCCGCGGCTGTGGCTGCCGCAAAACAGCCGGAGATCCCACCCCCGACAACGACCACATCATACTGGTTTGCCCCCATTTGTTATGTGTCTTGTTCGCAAATCAGGAATGTAACTCTTGCTTTTGTCGAAAGGAGAATGACCTAACTGATAGCCGACCGGTCGACACCCGGGTTTCCCCCGGAATTATACTCACAGATGACGTATACGTCGGTATGGGTCTGCTAAAACACACCGTCAACGGACTTGTTTCGCTCGCAATCAGTGTCGCCATCACTGTCGCACTCGCCGACGACGGCGACAGCTACAGCCTGTCGGAGGTCGCCCTGTCGGTAGCCATCTCGGCGTTTCTCTCGGGCTTTTTCACGAGCTACTTTGCCAAAGACGACTAATCCGACTCCGGCTCGACTGAGCCGTCTTCGATTGAGGTGTCCTCGATCGAGCCGTCGACGTGGTCATCGAACCGCAACAGCCCCGCCGCGAGCCGCTTGATTCGGGTTGCCGAGGCTGCCACATCTTCGTCGTTGATTTCGCTCAGCTCCGTCGCCAGTTCGACGATCTCGCTGAGATCCTGCTGTCGCTGGAGCTCGCCGGTGACATCCGTATAGATCGCCACCCCGCGGTGTTCGCCGGTTGGAATCCCACGGTACAGAAACGTCCGCTCGCCTTCGGTGGTCGTTCGCTCGACGAAGGCGACGTTCGTCCGGCCGTCAGCCGTGCGCTCGTCGAACTGCTGGGCTTCGGCTTTTTTCCCCGCTGGGACGATCAGCTCGTTGAGCGGCAGGCCGATCACCCGCTTCATATCCGGGCTGAAGATGTCCCGAAACGCGTGGTTGGCATCGACGATCACTGGCTCGCCGTCGTCGATTTCGAAGGCGACGACCGCATCGTCGACCTCGTGGAGCACGCGGTCGAACTGGCTTGTCAACTGGTGGCTGTCAGTGCTCACTGCGTGTCAGCCTCCCCGTCGCAGGGGGTCTCCCCAATCGGGTCGACACTGGAGGGCGGCCGGTGCACCGGAACTGATAGACGACGTTTTGATTGTGTGCGTATCTCGCATATTCCTACCAATATATAACTCGTCTTCGGGTAAAAGGCTTTATTCATGAACGTTAGGCGAGTATCAGTGTCTATTACCGAAAAAGATCTGGGTTGGAAGCTGACGCAACTCCTGTTTGGTCGGCGATGCGACGGATCGCCTCGGCGCGATCAGTCGACCAGCGCGGCGGCGACTTTCTCGATTGGGTGTGGCGGTTTGCCGTACTGCTTTTCGTAGTCAGCCAGCTGCGAGCGACACGAGGTGCCGGGCGCGACGACTTCCTGGGC
>CAZOOU010000204.1:0-2856 GCA_964581495.1 uncultured Haloferacaceae archaeon | reverse complement strand
ATCTGGAAGTCTCGGGCTACCGTGATCTGGATCGGGTCGACACCAACTCCTCGCGGGGCGGGATGTGTCTGGTGATGGCCGAGGGGATCGCCCTGAAGGCCCCCAAAATCCAGCGATACACCCGCCAACTCGATGAGGTCGACTGGCCCTGGCTCCAGGACCTGATCGACGGCACGATCGAGGGCGACAAAAGCGAGGAAACGGAATCAGACGAAGACGACGAGGTCGACCCAGAGGGAGACGAGAGCGACAATGGAGACAACGACGAAAAAAACAAACCCGACGAGCCAGCCGGGCCACCGCGGGTCAAACCCAAGTCCAAATACCTCCTCGATCTGATCGCAGGCCGCCCCGTTTTCGGCCACCCTTCCGAATCCGGCGGCTTTCGGCTTCGGTACGGGCGGTCTCGAAATCTCGGCTTTGCGACCGCGGGCGTTCATCCGGCGACGATGCACATTATCGACGACTTTCTGGCCACGGGTACCCAGATCAAAACCGAACGACCCGGCAAGGCTGCTGGGATTATTCCGGTCGACTCAATCGAGGGGCCGACTGTCCGGCTGGCGACCGGCGAAGTCAGGCGGATCGACGACCCCGAAGAGGCCCGCCAGCTCGCAAACGGTGTTGAGAAAATCCTGGATATCGGCGAGTATCTCGTCAACTACGGCGAGTTCGTCGAAAACAACCATCCGCTTGCGCCGGCGTCGTACGTCTATGAGTGGTGGGTCCAGGAGTTCGAGGCCGCCGGCGCGGACGTCCAAGCCTACTTGGATGATCCACACGTCGACCTCGAATCACCCACGGAGAGTGAGGCCTTTGAGTGGGCGACCGACTACGACTGTCCGCTCCACCCGAAATACACCTACGTCTGGCACGACATCTCGGTCGAGGCGTTCGAAGAGCTGGCCGAAGCTGTCGCCGACGGCGAAATTATCGAGGACGCAGCGCGTGGCGAGCTGCTTGTCGTCGACCGAACCGAGACTGTCCAGACGGCTCTCGAAACGCTCCTCGTTGCCCACCAACAGACCGACGACCACTGCGAGATTCACGACTGGCAGCTGCTGGCCCGCTCGCTCGGCGTTAGTCGGGAGCTAACAAAAACGTGGGATAAGCTGTCGACGGCCGCAACCACGTGGGATGGCGGCGACAGTGCACTCAAAGCTGCCAACGAAGTCGCGCCGTTCGAGCTTCGGGAGCGTGCGCCCACCCGGATCGGCGCACGGATGGGTCGGCCTGAAAAGTCCGAATCACGGGATCTCTCGCCGGCGGTCCACACGCTGTTTCCAATCACCGACGCAGGCGGCAACCAGCGGGATGTGGCAGCGGCCGCCCGCGCGATGGACGACCAAGGTCGACGCGGCATTCACAACATGCAGATCAACCAGCGAGCCTGCCCGGACTGCGAGACCCACACCTACAAATCGCAGTGTCCGGACTGCGGAGCCCACACCGAGCCGCACTACGAGTGCGACGAGTGCGAAATCGTCTGCGAACCCGACGAGGCCGGCCGCGTTGTCTGTCCGAGCTGTGAGCGAGACGTAACCGCCGCCGAATGGCAACAGGTCGACCTCCGCAGCGAGTACCGCGGCGCGCTCGAGGAGATCTCCGAACGGGAGGGCAACTTCAAGATTTTAAAAGGGGTTAAGGGGTTGACCTCGGCGAACAAAACCCCCGAAGCCATTGAAAAGGGAGTGCTGCGGGCCAAACACGGCGTCTCGTCGTTTAAAGACGGGACGGTACGCTACGATATGACCGATCTGCCGGTTACGGCAGTCAAACCCGAAGAACTCGACGTGACTGTCGACCACTTTCGTGGACTGGGGTACGAAACCGACATCAACGGCGACCCCTTGCGCCACGACGACCAGCTGATCGAACTCAACGTCCAAGATATCGTGCTCTCGGACGGGGCGGCCGAACACATGATCAAGACGGCGGATTTCGTCGACGATCTGCTGGAGCGGTTTTATGGCTTGCCCGCCTTTTATGATATCGACGAGCGCGACGACCTCGTCGGCGAGTTGGTGTTCGGGATGGCACCGCACACGAGTGCGGCTGTGGTTGGGCGGGTTGTTGGCTTTACGAGTGCGGCGGTCGGCTATGCGCATCCGTACTTCCACGCCGCTAAACGGCGGAACTGCTTCCATCCAGAGACAGAGATCAGGTACCGCGAGGTGGGCGGTGAGTGGCGAGACGAGACCATCGAGTCAGTTGTCGAGAGACGACTCACCGATCCGGAGTTGGATGATTTCGGAACGCGCGTCCAAGAGCTGCCGGGGACGATTGAGGTACCGTCGATAGACAGCGACGGCAACCGGACCATCCGACGGGTCGAAGCTGTCTCGAAACATCGCGCAGCGGACCACCTGATCCAGATTGAGACGGAACAGGGTCGACAGCTCACCGTTACACCGGACCACACAATGCTTCGGTGGGATGATGGCCCACGAAAAGTCGAGGCGATGGCCCTCGAAGTCGGTGACAGCATTCCAACCGCACGAAACGCCGACTATGCAGCGTCGGTTGGCAGTGAATCGCTTGGGTTGTGTGATGGTGGGACAGTCGATGTTGACAGCGTGTCCTCGATACAGTACGTCGAAAGCGATGTTTCACACACGTACTGTCTGACTGTTTCGGAGACCCATTCACTTGTTGCAAATGAGATACTAGTCGGTCAGTGTGACGGTGACGAAGACTGTGTGATGTTGCTGATGGACGGGCTGTTGAACTTCAGTCGACAGTTCCTGCCCAACAAGCGCGGCGGCCGCATGGACGCACCCCTGGTAATGTCTTCGCGCATTGATCCGGCCGAAATCGACGACGAGGCCCACAACATGGATATCGTCTCGAACTATC
>CAZOOU010000203.1:0-2858 GCA_964581495.1 uncultured Haloferacaceae archaeon | reverse complement strand
ACCGACCGCAGCACCCCACCCGATGCAGCCAACGAGTCGGTTCGAGCCGACAGTGGGTCGACAGACGCATCCTCGTCCGGGTCGGCCCCGCGGCAGTCGACCGCGGAACCGTCCACAGAGACGGCAAAACAGTCGCCAGTAGACGCCACCGAAACACGGTCAGCTGAGGCATCGTCGACCGGTGTGTTCAGCGACGAGGCCGAATGGCGAAACAGCAAAACGATACCCTCGCTCGACCCCAGCGACGACCCGGATCGCACAGCGTCCACCAGTCGCTCCCAACAGTCGGCTGCCCAGGCCAAACAGGCCACAAAGCAGCAGTCGAAGCTCCGCTCGTTGTCACGGGGGCAGCTCCAAAAACGACTCAAACGGGCCGAACAGATCATGGAAAAGGCCGAAGCCCAACACGAAACGCTCATCGCCGAGCGTGATGCGCTCAGAGCCGAACGCGATGAGGCCCACGAGGAGCTCGAAGCAGTTCGGGCGAAGCTTTCGGAGGCCCAAGCCGAAATCGATCGGCTCGAATCACAGCTCGAATCCGGCGCGGAGACGGATCCGACAGCCGTCGACGGCGAGGTCCCGTCGGGCTCTCAGTCGATGAGTACGACAGCAGCGCTCGAGGGGACAAATCTGTTGGTTCGGTACGCCTCGAAAGGCGACGGCACACTCGAAGATGCGATTTCCGGTACAGCAGAGCAAGAGGCGGTCAAAAACAACCTTCGGATCGAACCCCACACCACGTTCGACCGCGAGCAGGTGAGCGTCGACGGCCGTCCGTTCGATCAGTTCCTTGAGAGTCGGATCGAACTGGCGTTCGTGCGATGGCTCGCTGAGGAGTTTTTATTCGACATCCAACAAACTGGCAACCAGACCGATCTCAGTGGGATCTACGAAACGTTGCCGGCGATCAACCGGGCTGAACTCCAGGGGACGGTCTCGCTCGGTACTGACGAGGAGGGCGACGAACTCACGGCCACATTCGATCTGGTCGTCCGCGACAAACGCGACCGACCGCTGTTTGTTGCGGATTTCAACGAATCCAAACAGCCAGTCGGCGGTGGGATGGTAAACTCACTGGTCCGGGATGGCAGTGAGATAACCCAGCGAAACGAGAGCTTCGCCGCCGCCTTTGCGGTCACGACGAGCTACTACGAGGGAGCCGCACTCGATGCGGCAGCCGACGCAACCGGAGGCGGGCTGTTGAGTGCAAGCCGGGGCAAAAGCTTCGTCTACATTTCGCGGAAACAGGGATTCCATCTCTGTTTGGTCGAACGACTCGGCGACACGTTCGATCTTCACGTCCCAGAGCTGTAGTCGAAAATCGCTAAAACCGCTATTCGGTCGGTATCGGAGAACTCAGAATCCGCCGTTAGCCTTCGATTTCGGCCGTCTCGTCGATGCGCATCGTGCCGAGTTTGTCGACGATCGAATCGAGTTTGTTGTCCAGGTCGTCGACGAACTCTTCGGTGTGGTCGGTCTGGATCGCACCCTGGCTGGATGGCTCGATGAGGTTTTCCTCTTCGAGCACGCGCAGCGAGTAGCGAACCTTGTGATGTGGATACCCAGTCTCGTTCGACATCTTGACGATGCCGATCGGTTCGTTCTCAATCACCATACGGAGGACCTGTAGGTGCCGTTCGAGCATGTCGACTTCTTTTTCGAGTCTGTCTATCATGACACATGCTAACTTGTCTTTCTCCCTTTTAAAGGTTGCTGTCGGACCGGGAGAAAACGTCAGTACTGCGGTAGTTCGGGTGCGAGTAGTTAACGCTTCTGCTTTTGCGGCGTGTTGGCACGCCAGCGGTTGCCGGTCGCCTCCCGAGTGCCGTACCGTAATCGGTTTACCCCCTGCTTGTGAACCGACGGCTGTTATGACCGTAACTATCGTCGGCTCCCAGTTGGGCGACGAGGGCAAAGGCGCGCTCGTCGACATCTGGGGCGGCGACGCCGATGTCGTCGTCCGGTATCAGGGCGGCGACAACGCAGGCCACACCGTCGTCCAGGACGGGACGAAGTACAAACTCTCGTTGGTCCCCAGCGGGGCCGTCCGCGGCAAAGTCGGAATTCTTGGCAACGGCTGTGTTGTCAACCCCGAAACCCTCTTTGACGAGCTCGATACGCTCCGCGAGAAAGGGCTTGATCCAGACGTGCGGATCGCCCGCCGCGCGCACGCCATTCTCCCCTACCACCGTGTGCTTGATGGGATCGAAGAGGAGGTCAAAAGCGACTCTGATCTCGCCGCCGGCACCACCAAACGCGGAATCGGCCCGACCTACGAGGACAAAGCGGGTCGACGCGGTATCCGGATCGGCGACATGCTCGACCCCGAAGTGCTCCGTGACCGACTCGAATACGTCGTCCCACAGAAGCGAAATCTCGCCGAAGAGATCTACGGACTCGATATCGAGAACTCGGAACACGCCGACGCATTTGATGTCGACGCACTGTTTGAGACGTACAACGAGTACGGCCAGCGGTTCCGCGCCGAATCGATGACTGTCAACTGCGGGGATTTCCTCGGTCGTCGACTCGACGACGGCGACGAGCTCCTGTTTGAGGGCGCACAGGGAACCTCTATCGACATCGACCACGGCATCTACCCCTACGTTACCTCCTCGAACCCCACCGCCGGCGGCGCGTCGGTCGGCACCGGCGTCGGCCCGACCGTCATCGGCCAGGGTGAGGTCGTCGGCATCGTCAAAGCCTACCTCTCTCGGGTCGGCACCGGCCCACTCCCAACGGAACTGGACGGCACTGACACCGAAGAGGAACTGGCGGACTTCATCCGCGAAAAAGGCGGCGAGTTCGGTACGGTGACGGGTCGACCACGCCGGATCGGCTGGCTCGATATGCCGATG
>CAZOOU010000202.1:0-2867 GCA_964581495.1 uncultured Haloferacaceae archaeon | reverse complement strand
CCCATTTTGGCCATGATCTTCAGCAGGCCGTGTTCGAGCGCGTGGATGTAGCCCTCGATTGCCTCCTCCTCGTCGACGCCATCCGGACCAGCGCAGAGATCCGAGATCGTCTGGTAGGCGAGGTAGGGGTTGACCGCGCCCGCACCGTAGCCGACCAGCGTGGCGAGGTGGTGGACCTCGCGTGGGTCGCCGGACTCGACGACGAGGCCGACATCAGTCCGCAGGCCGTGGCGCACCAGATCGTGGTGGACGCCGCCGGTCGCCAACAGGCTCGGAATCGGAATCCGGTCGCCGTTGGTGCCGCGATCCGAGAGCACGATGATGTCCGCGCCGTCGTCGATGGCGTCGCGTGCGTCCTCGCGGAGTCGGTCGACAGCGGCCTCAAGATCGCTCTCTGGATCGTAGGTCATATCGAGCGTCGTCGACTCGAAGCCGTCGTCGTCGCGGTCGAGACCTTTGATCGTCGCCGTCTGTTCGTCGCTCAAGACGGGCGACTCTAAGACGAGCTGGTGGGCGTGTTCGGCTGACTCGTCCATCAGGTTGCGCTGTTTGCCGAGTCTCGACTGGAGACTGGTGACCAGTTCCTCGCGGATGTAGTCGATTGGTGGGTTCGATACTTGGGCAAAGAGCTGTTTGAAGTACGTGAACAGCGGACGGTTGAACTCCCCGAGTACGGAGAGTGGTGTGTCGTCGCCCATCGAGCCAACGGGGTCTTTGCCCTGGTTGGCCATCGGTTCGAGCAGGTGGTTGAGCTGGTCGGTCGTGTAGCCAAAGGCGGCTTGGTGGGCCCGAAGCTCTGAGACGTCGTCCCGTGGTTCGAGGCTGTCGCCTGCAATGTCGTCGAGATGTTGCTGGTGTTCGTCGACCCAGTTGCCGTATCTGTCCTCAAGGAGGCCGTCGAACACTTCGGCGTCGGGGATAACGCGTCCCTCCTCGGGGTCGGCGACGAAAATCTCGCCGGGCTGGAGTCGACCCCGCTCGCGAATCTCGCTTGGGTCGGTATCGAGTGCGCCGACCTCGCTGGCCATAATCAGCTGGTTGTCCTCGGTCACGTCGTACCGGCAGGGCCGGAGTCCGTTGCGGTCCAGCACGGCGGCGATTTTGTCGCCGTCAGTGCCAGCGACCAGCGCGGGGCCGTCCCACGGCTCGATCAGGCTGGCGTGGTAGTCGTACCACTCCCGTCGTTCGGGGTCCATCAGCTCGTCGTTCTCGTGGGCCTCGGGAATCAGCATCCGGAGAACGTGCGGCAGCTCGCGGCCCGAATGAAGCAGTAGTTCGACCGCGTTGTCGACGCTCGCGGTGTCTGACTGGCCGGCCTGGGTGATCGGTTTGAGCGTCTCGATGTCCTCGCCGAACTTCTCGTCTTCGAGGGCGGACTCGCGGGCGCGCATCCAGTTGATGTTGCCGCGAATCGTGTTGATCTCACCGTTGTGGATGATTTTGCGGTACGGGTGGGCGAGATGCCACGCGCCGAGCGTGTTCGTCGAGAAGCGGGCATGGACCAACACGAGCGTACTTGTGACGCGCTCGTCGGTCAGATCGGGGTAGTAGTCGGCGAGCTGCTCGCCTTTGAGCAGTCCTTTATAAACGACCGTTTTCCGGTCGAGCGAACAGATGTAGAAGCGTCCCGACTCATCGATCTCGTCGACCTCGGCTTCGATGGCTTTCCGCCCGAGATACAGCGCGCGGTCGAACTCATCGCTCGATAGCTCGGTGGTCGGTGCGACAAACGCCTGCTGGACGTCCGGTTCCGAGTCGACAGCGGTTTTGCCCAGATCGCTGTTGTCGGTCGGGACGTCGCGCCACTCGAAGATCTCCAGCTCGTAGTCGTCCAGTTTGGACTCGACGAGGTCGACGAGGTCGGCCTGCAGGGCGTCGTCCTGTGGCATGAAAATCGAGCCAACGGCGTACGTGTCCGGAAGATCGTCGACAACATCGTCGAAAAACTCGTCGGGTCGCTGGACGGTGATCCCTGCCCCGTCGCCGGTGTCCTTTTCGGCACCCGTGGTTCCACGATGTTCGAGATTACAGAGGAGTTCGATTCCGTCTTCGACGACACTGTGTGAGGCACCGCCGTCGAGGTCGACAACGGCTCCGACACCGCAGTTCGACCGCTCGTCGGTCGGGTCCGCAAGCCCGACTGACCCATCCGAATCATGTGGCCCATTCGCATGGGTATCACTGTGTGACTTGGTCATACACTACCAAAGCAGGCACGCAAATAAATGCCTACTCCTGAAGGAATAAGGGTTCCTTAACCACATATTAGGAACTCGAAGGTAATTGATCTTCAGGATATGTCCTGATAGTACGTGTATATCCGTTCGGAGGTGTTTGAATAAGTGTATAGAACGCAACTACCTAAAGCTATTGGTTGGCGTATATTTCAGTAGTTCTTGGCGAAGTACGCAGTCTGGGTTGCTTTCTCACCGCAGAGTGCACATTCGTCATCTTCACCGATCTCCTCTTGATCGTCAAAGGGACACATGACAATCTCCGCGGAGAGGGGTTCTTTGATCGGCTCTTCGCACTCTTCGTTGCCACACCACGGCACTTTCACGTAGCCGTTGTTTGGCCCGAGTGTGCCGAGAATCTCCTCGCGGGAGTTGGCCTCGCGAACGTTTTCGTGGAGATTCTCCTCGGCGGTCGCATACAGTTTGGCGTACACCTCATCGAAGTGGTCCTGAACGGTCTCGCTAATGTTTTCGCGCGCTTCGACCACAGAGTCGCCGTCGGGGCGGTGGACCACCGTAATCTCGTCGTCGTCGACTTCGTGTGGCCCGATCTCTAGGCGGACGGGCACACCTTTGAGCTCCCACTCGTTGAACTTGAAGCCGGGATTCCGCTCGTCGCGGTCGTCGAGTTCG
>CAZOOU010000201.1:0-2879 GCA_964581495.1 uncultured Haloferacaceae archaeon | reverse complement strand
CCGTCGTGGTCGTCCCCTTGGCCGTCGACGGTGAGATTACTCGACGCGCGGGAGCTTCGAACCCGACGACTCGGAGCGAATAATCGAGCTGTTGTCGCCGCGGCTCTGGATCACGTTGAACGCAGTCATTAGATCCGTCCGTGAGATGATTCCCGTTAGCTCGCCGCGTTCGTCGACCACTGGGAGCCGACCCACGCTGTGTTCTTGCATCGTCCGGAGGGCGGTGATCGCATCCGCGCTGGGGCCGATCTGTTGGACCTCGCGCTCCATCACGTCCTCGACCCGGTAGGCGTCGCGCTCGATCTCTTTGATCGTTCGGGCGTCATCCAGCGTTACCATCCCGATGAGCTCGCCGTGGCGGTCGACGACCGGATACCCCGTGTGGCGTTCGGTGAACATCCGCCCCAGCAGTTCGGCAATCGTCGTTTCGGGGTCAGTGACGTGTAGCTCCTCGCCAGGAGTCATAATGTCGCGGACGGTCACGCCTTGGAAGGCGGCTTTGACCGTCGACTGTTGGGCCTCGCCGGAGGCCGCAATGTAGATGAAAAACGCAAGCAGGATGAACAGTGGACTGAACGCAAAGAGCCCGAGGATGCCGAGCATAAACGCAAAGATCTTGCCGACCTCGGCGGCCATCTGGGTTGCCTGGGCGTGGGGTCGCTTGCGCGCAAGCAGCGCGCGGAGGACTCTGCCGCCGTCCATCGGAAAGCCCGGCAGCATATTAAAGACGGCCAGTGCGATGTTCATGAGCGCCAAATAGCCAAGGACGAACTGGAGCGCGCCGAACCCCGAGGTAAGCAGAAAGCCGACGTAGGAGACGATTCCAACCAGCACGCTGACGATTGGGCCAGCAATAGCGATGTTGAACTCCTTGAGCCACTCTTCGGGCATCTCCTTGAAGCTCGCGACGCCGCCAAGCAGCCAGAGGGTGATCGACTCGATTTCGAGCCCGTAGCGCATCGCCATCAGCGAGTGGCCGAACTCGTGGAGAAGCACGCCGAAAAACAGCCCGCCGGCAGCGGCAAAGCCCAGAATCCAGGGCATCGAGCCAGCCGTCAGCGGCTCGGTTGCAATCGAACTCCCCAACACGTTGTTGACCAACTCGGCCAAAAGGACGATATCGGAGCTGATGATCCAGGCGAAGATCGGCAAAATCAGCAGGAAGGTCCAGTTGAGTTGGACAGGGATGCCGATGACGGTCCCGAGACGAATGCCACGCATACGCAGATGTAGTCGACCCGGCGGTATTAAGTTGGCCGTCGCTGTCGATGTCGAGCCGAACCGCTGATATACTCCGATTGCATAGCTCCGGCCGTGTCACAGCAGGTCCCAGCCGTCGACATCCTGTTTCTCCACGAAACCGGTGGCTCGTTCCGAGTCGCCGCCCGGAAAAACGGGAGCCGCGTGTTTCACGGTCAGCTCGATCTGAAAGAAACAAGTGCTGGCCCTCGCCCTGGCCGATTTCGCCGCAAGCAGGGAACCAGCGAGGAGCCACGGGACCCAACCGAGTTCGTCGATCTCGCACGCAGTGCGGGTCGGATTCGGATCTCCCAACAGACCTCGAAGACGGGCCGCCGACAGCTCCAGGAGATGCTGGACGGCTACCAACTGGAGGCAGCGGTCGTCCGAACCTGCCGGTACTGCGCCGCCGACGGTCGGTACTCGCCGATCACCGACGAGACGGCGATCAAAACCGACAGAGAACACATCTGTCCGGACTGTGCCGTCCAGGAGCTCGAACGCGAGCTCTCGTATAAGGGTCAGTTCACCGGCTCCGCACAGGATCGGCTTGAGGATCTCCTGCTTGAGGTCCAGGATCTCGACCGCATCGTCGACCTGCTTTCGGGCCAACTCGATCCGGATCTCACGAAGTTCGACGTGATCAGCGCGACGGTCGACGACGTTGATCCCGTCAAAACCGCCGATCTCGACCTCCATCCCAAACTCAAAGCGATGACCGAATCCCGGTTTGACTCGCTGCTGCCGGTCCAGAGCCTCTCGGTTCGCAACGGCCTACTTGACGGCGACGACCAGCTCGTCGTCAGTGCCACCGCGACCGGCAAAACCTTGGTCGGCGAACTTGCGGGCGTCGACCGCGCGCTGAAAGGCAAGGGGAAACTGCTGTTTTTGGTGCCGCTCGTCGCACTCGCCAACCAGAAACACGAGGATTTCAAAGAACAGTACAGCGAACTCGGCCTCGACGTGACGATCCGAGTTGGTGCGAGCCGGATCGCTGACTCGGGCAGCCAGTTCGACCCATCGGCAGACGTGATCGTCGGCACCTACGAGGGGATCGACCACGCGCTTCGAACGGGCAAAAACCTCGGCGACGTGGGCACGGTCGTCATCGACGAAGTTCACACGCTCAAAGAGGAAGAACGCGGCCACCGGCTCGACGGGCTCATTTCGCGACTCAAATACTACTGCGAACAGCGCGCGAGCAATGACAAAAGCGGCGGCTACGAGGGCGCACAGTGGATCTATCTGTCGGCAACGGTCGGCAACCCCGAGTGGCTCGCGAGTCGACTTGAGGCCCGACTGATCGAGTTCGAAGAGCGACCGATTCCCATCGAACGCCACGTCACGTTTGCCGACTCCCAAGAAAAGCTCAGGCTCGAAAACCGGCTGGTAAAACGCGCCTTCGACCAGGAATCCTCGAAAGGGTATCGCGGCCAGACGATTATTTTCACCAACTCCCGTCGACGCTGCCACACAGTAAGCAGAAAACTCCAGTACGATTCCGCGCCGTACCACGCTGGGCTTGATTACAACAAGCGCAAACAGGTCGAGTCCAAATTCTTAGACCAGGAACTCTCGGCGGTCGTCACCACCGCCGCACTCGCCGCCGGGGTCGACTTTCCGGCCTCGCAGGTCATCTT
>CAZOOU010000200.1:0-2895 GCA_964581495.1 uncultured Haloferacaceae archaeon | reverse complement strand
GCCAGCGAGCCGATCAGTGGGTCCGCCTCGTCGAGAATTTCGACGGTGACGTCGGCGTAGCCGCCGTACTCGCCGGAGCCGACCGTTCCGCCGAGTTCGGTTGCGATCAACTGCATGCCGAGACAGATTCCGAGAACGGGAACGTCTTGGTCCAGATACTCCGGCGAGCGACCGATTCGATCCATGTCCGGACCGCCCGACAGGACGATGCCGTCGGCCTCGACTTCGGCGGGGTCGACATCGTTGTCGATGAGTTCCGTGTCGACGCCGAGATCCCGGAGGGCGCGGTGCTCCAGATGCGTAAACTGGCCGTGGTTGTCGATAACGACAATGCGAGTCATGAGCGGTGTTGGACGGTCAGGCCCAAAAGCAAACCGGATCAACTCGAAGCTATGCGTGATCGTGCAACACCGTTCGGTCACCGAACTGGTTGGGCGAGCGGTTCGACAAACCGAGTGAGACTCTTACTGGTCGAAGACATATAGGACGCAATGAGCGACGAGAGTTCCGACTCGTATTTCGGCGCGCTGTCGGTTGTTGGCGCGCTGAGTCTCTGCTGTATCGGTCTGGGTGCGGTCGCCGGCGGTGCGGTGCTCGCGGGTGGAGCCGCCGGGACAACGACCGTCGCGGTCGGCTCCTCGACGCTCCGCGGGACGCTGGTGAGCCTCGGTGTGACGCTGGTGACCGTCGTTGTCATCGCAGCCGTCGCCAACCGTCGACTAAGGTGAGACCACCGGGCAGAGGTCGGACCGCCGGCTGGCTCCGTCTTAGGGGTCCGGGATGTCGGTTCCACATATCGAATGGATGCGGGCCAGTCGACCGACCAGAACGGTCGGCTACTCAGTCGGCGGCGACGCGCTCGGCGTGGACTGCCTCGACGTACGCCAGAAAGTTATCGAACAGCCGCTTGGCCTCGCAGGCCGCGGCGTAGTTGTCTTCGTTGATCCCATCGAGAACCTGCTGGATTCGGGACGCAGAAAGCTGGTCGTCTTTGCCGGTCGTCACCAGTTCGGCCGTCTCCATGTCGTACTCGGGGTGGAACTGCACGCCCATCGCCCGCCCCATGCGAAAGCCGTGGATCCCGTAGTCGTTTTCGGCAAACACCGTCGACCCCGGCGGCGCTTCGGCCACTCGATCCGAGTGCGTCGTAAAAACGGTCATCGACTCCGGGATACCCTCCAAGAGTCGACTTTCGCCGTCCTGGTGGACCGTTCGGTAGCCGATTTCGTACTCGCCCATATCCTCGACGCGCCCGCCGAGCACCTCGGCCAGCAGCTGGTGGCCGAAACAGACGCCGAGAACGGGAAGCTCGGCTTCGACCGCACCGCCAACCCAGGTTTTGAGTTGGCCGATCCACTCGCGGTCCCAGTAGACGGAGGCCGCCGAGCCGGTGACGACGACGCCGTCGTACGCGTAGCTGTCGGGAAACTCCCCGGAAGGGTTGTGGAACACCTCAACGTCGGCGTCGAGTTCGCGGACGAAGTTCCGCCGGGTGTCGACGGCTTTGTGAGCGGCGTTCAGCAGGGCAATACGTAGCTGCGTCATCTATCGGATTCAGACGCTCCGGACGGATAATCTGTTGGGCTACGCGGTGCGTTCGACTGGCGATACCCCATTAGTCGGCCTCCATCGACGCCGTTCGGCCGACATCCTCGCGGAGTGCGGCGGCGTGGTCCAGTCGGTGGCTGCGGGCCTCGGGCTCGGAGATTCGAGTCCCGATATCGAACGCCTGACACCGCGGCTCGTAGGCCGCGACATCGAACCCCATGCGGTCGAGGTAGGCTTCGACTCCAGGGGCAGAAAGCCCCGACTCGACGGCTTTGTCGACGTAGTCAGTGACTGCCTCGAACTCCGGGAGGACGATTTCGTCGTCACCGACATGGCCGGTCTCGCCGTCGATCCGCACCTCAGCGGTCCGAAGTTTGTCGACGATGTCGGCCATCGTTTCGGCCAGTCGGAGGATGTCGCTGGGCAGTGCGGTGTCGGGCGACCGCCACTCGACGGTGTTGAACTTCGCTCTGAGTTGGACGGGCGTCCAGACCGCGCTTTCGGGATCGAAACTGGCCTCGATTCGGTCACGGTCGACGCCAGCTTCGAGCGCGAGCTCCCTGAATGCCGCATAGCAGGTCTCAAGCCGTCGGTCCCACGCCGCGAGGCTGTCGAGATACGGCCACAGCTGGCCCTGATTGTCGAGGCGTCGGTACGCCAGTCGGCGGTAGAGTTTCGAGCGCGCGCTGGCGGCTATGCCCTCGCCTCGGAAATGCTGGGCGGAGTTGACCAATGCGAGCGCCGGATCGAGCGCCACAAGCGTGTTGTACTGCTCGAGCGTGCGGCCGGGCTGTTGTTCGAAATGGATGTGGGTTCCCGCACAGTGGCGGACGTACTGGAAGTCCGAACCGATCGCTTCCTGCTGGATGCGGGTGCGGTCGCTGTCGAGCTGTTCGACCGTGCTGTGGTTCAGTGGCGTCGACAACGGGACAAGCCGTTTGTCGATCTCCTCGGCGCGTCGGACGACAGCTCGAATCCGGCCGAGTAGCTCCTCGCGGAGTTCAGCGTTCGATTCGCAGGGCGTGGTTTTGATTTCGACCATCGGCTCGACGAACTCGCGTTCGGCTCCCTCTAAGTCCGCTAGCTCGCCGGGTTCGGTGAGTCGACCCTCGGTGTCTGTCACCCAGTATTCGACCTCGATGCTCCGTCGGAGTGGGGTGTCATGTAGTGGCACGGCTGTGGGGGCTGTTGTCGACCGCGTGGCTGCGTGTCGACTTGTGGTGTCGGTCCGAACTGTTCGAGTGGCGGTGTCGACCAGTACGTTGTGTGAAATTCACATACATGGTTAGTGGGCGTCCTGATCGAACTAAAGTTTATGCCCAAATGTCTCAATATACCTTTTATCAC
>CAZOOU010000199.1:0-2896 GCA_964581495.1 uncultured Haloferacaceae archaeon | reverse complement strand
TCCCAGTCGACAAAGAGGGCGACCGAGGTCGCGCTCGTGATGACGTCCTGGAGGTTGATTCCGGCGTCCGAAATCGGCGTGAGAATCGACTGAATAATCCCTGGACGGTTCGGGAGTTCGCCGCCAGTAACCCGGATGACAGCGATCCCGTCTTCGACAGTGACACTCGACAGCGTGGTGCCGCTGACGACCTCCTCGTGGAGAACGGCCTCGGCCTTTTCCGAGCGGGCTTTGTCGACGTAGAACGTAATCGAGTCCATCCCGCTTGCGACTGCATCGATGTTGATGTCGGCAGCGCGCAGTCCCTGAGAGAGATCGGCCAGAATACCAGGACTGTTGCGGATTGCCCGACCGGCGACTGTCAGGCAGGCCAACTGGTGTTCCTGCATGTCGATGAGGTTTTGAAACTTCCCTTCGATCTGGGTACCGCCAGTCAGCAGATCGCCGTGCTGGTAGTGGACAACTCGAACGCCGAGATGTTCGTCCTTATATGAGAGCGCGCTGGGCGCGACGACCTCCGCGCCGCGAAACGAGAGGTTCCGAAGTTCGTCGACCGAAATGCGGCCGACGTTGCGCGCGCCTTCGACGACGCGTGGGTCGCCAGTCATGACGCCTTCGACGTCAGTGACGATCACGACCTCGTCGGCGTCCATATAGTTGCCCAGCATCACGGCGGTCGTATCGGAGCCACCACGGCCGAGTGTCGTGATATCGCCCGACTCGTTCTGTGCCAGAAAGCCCGTGATGACCGGAACAACGCCGTCGAGTTCGGCTGCGAGGTCGGCAGCGCGCTGTTTGGTTGCCTCGACGTCGACTTCGCCCAGATCGTTGGTGATGATCGGCCACTCCTCGGAGCCCGGCTCCAAAAAGAGGGCGTCGACGCCGCGTGCGGAGAGTGCGGCCTTGAGCATCCGGACGCTGGTGCGTTCGCCCATCGAGACGATCTCGGCGCGGTCAGCATCGGAGGCCTCGAAGTTGATCTCGTCGAGCAGGTCGTCAGTGGTCGAACCCATCGCGCTGGCGACGACCGCGATCTGGTGGCCCGCCTCAACGGCGGCGGCAATCGAGTCGGCCGCTCGGTTGATTCGGTCGCCGCTGCCGAGGCTCGTTCCGCCGAATTTGGCGACAACGCGCATTAGCGTTCCCTCCCGCAGACTGAACGGTCAGTGAGTCGACTGCATGTGAGCACCGTGTCGTAGGCAAACATGGACGGCTCTAACATGGGGACCTGCATAACGTTGTTCACTTCTGGAGCGTCCCCAAACCGCCCGTCTTGGAGTCGACAGCTATCGGTCTGTGAGTCAGTGCGTCTCTGATCTGGACGGACTTTCATCGAAAAGCTGTTTTAAATAACAGACCTGAATTTCGGCCCGAAGCAACAAACAGGTCAGGAGTCGCCCCAGCCGTCCGGCACTTCAATGACGTATCGGCCGTCTTCGCGAAGCGAAATAATGTACTCATCGCGGTCGTACAGCTCCATGAGATTCAGTTCGTACTGACCGGGGCTGACGATACGGATAGATTCGAACTGGTTGTTGAGCTCTTTTCTGAGTTCGTCAAGGCTCGACTCCGACGACTCATCAGCATCTGATGACGCTGCCTGATCAGCGTCGGATGACGCTGGCTGATTGCTATCTGATCCTGGCTGATCGGCGTCGGATGACGCCGCCTGATCAGTCGACGTGGGGCTCGACGCTGGATCGCTAGAGCGGTCTGTCGACGCCGATGGCTCTGTAGACGTTGTTGGCTGGTCAGGAGTCTCCGACTGAGGCGTCGAAGACGGCTCTTCGTCTTCTGTGGTCTCCGAAGGCGGGGCCGTACCGGCGGCGGTCAGCTCTCCGGGAGAGACCACATCCGACCGGGCTGACGACTGGGCAGGCGACTCCCCGGCGTCCACAGGCTCTTTCGAGACGAATCCCCCGTCGTCGCCCGTAGCTTCGGGTGGAGTCCGGGAGGATTGAGGCTCTCCGCCCGACTGCTGGGTCGACGGCTCGGCTGCCGGCTGGTTGGCACTGGTCGAGTCTGGTGTCGACTGGTCGTCACTGGTGCCGGCGGGTTTGAACTGGAACTTGTTGCCGCCACAGTCCGGACAGCCCGACAGCATCTCCTTGGAGCCATCGGGGAAGGTGTGGCCGCAGTTGGTACACTGGTGTGGCATCAGTGGGTGGCTCGTGGCGTGGGGATGGACATGGGCATAGCCATGGTTATTTCCGGGAGACCAGCGCGCTGATGAGTTGGTCGTCCTTGTGGAGCGTCTCGATCTGGTTGGCCGGCCCGATTACGGTGAGTTTTTTCGTCGACTCCCGTCCCATCAGCTTGTCGAGGAAGCTCTGGTTAGTTGTTTCCGCGCGTGGGTAGGACTCGATTTCGATCCCCGAAAAGTCGTCAGGGCTGATCTCGGTCATCGTCACTTCGATGAGCTTTGATTCTTCGTCCGGAGAAAGCCCCTCTTCGAGAATGACGATGTTGCCGTCTCGGACCCCATCGAGAATAAGCCGGATTTTCTCCATGCTTCGGAGCCCGGCCATCCGTGAGCCGCTGATGAGGTCTATCTGGACGCCGTCCGCATCAGGTGTTGTTTCGGGCATTATCCGAAGTACTCCGCGATTTTGTCGTACACTTCGTCCATGTTGTTGCCTTCGAGCGCGGAGAGCGGGACCGTCTCGTGGTCCGGGAACGCGTCGGCAACCCGCTGGATGTCCGAATCCTCTAGGTCGGTTTTGTTCGCGAAGATGAGGACGGGCAGCTCGCGGCTCTCGATGATCCCGATCAGCATCGTGTTGACCTGCGTGAACGGATCGGTCGAGGAGTCGAGCACGTAGATGACGCCGTCGACGTCCTCGCGAAGCCAGTGCATGGCCTCGGCGACCCCCTCGGTTGCTTCTCGGGAGCGACG